>SHVB01000018.1 GCA_009694375.1 Acidimicrobiia bacterium | reverse complement strand
CAAACGGGTGACCCTCGTCGATCCCGACGAAATCACTGTCCCCGCCGGCATCTAAGGCGATCCCCGCCGGTGTCCTACCCCCGTCGGTACTGTCGACGATGTGGATTCCCTGTGGTCACTCGACGAATGGCCCAAGAGCGAGCCAGTCGGCGGCTCGCCACCCCCCCAGCCCGCACCCCCTCCGGCGGTGTCGTTGGAGGTGGAGGTGATCCGCTCCACCAAGCGCCGCAAGTCGGTGTCGGCCCGCATCGTGGACGGACGGATCGTGGTGCGCATGCCCCAGTGGATGACCAAAGCCCAAGAGATGGAATATGTGGCCTGGATGCGGGAGAAACTGGAGCGCCAGCACACCGCTACCGCAATCGACCTCACCGAGCGAGCCAACCAACTCGCTCGCCGTTATCGGCTTCCGGCACCCACCTCGATTCGCTGGGTCACCAACCAACGCAGCCGATGGGGATCGTGCTCACCCACCGCCGGTGAGATCCGCATCACCGATCGCATCGCCAGCTTTCCCGACTGGGTGGTTGATGCGGTCATCGTGCACGAACTCGCTCACCTCGTCGAAGCCAACCACAGCCCCCGTTTTCACCAGCTCGCCAACCGCCACCCTAAACAGGAGCGAGCCCATGGCTATCTCCTCGCCATGCAGATCCAGCACGAGGATCGTCGCTAGCCCGGAGCCCACTCGGGAGTGGTCAGCGCAGACCGCCGATTCTCCGCTCCCTTCGTCGGCTCGGGAAACACAGTGGGGGTGGAGAGGTTCGAACTCTCGCGCTTCGGATTAAAAGTCCGCTGCTCTGCCAGCTGAGCTACACCCCCGCAGTGGCCAGTATCATCCGTCGTCAGACCGGGCGGTCGCCAATGACCGTGGCGCGCTCCATCACCCGACGGGCTGGCCAGTAGTCGCTGCTGGCGTAATGCTGCACGGCGCGGTTGTCCCAGAAGGCCACCGAACCGGGCCTCCACTGAAAGCGGCACTGGTACTCCACCACCTCGGCCTGGCGGCAAAGCCGGTCGATGAGAGCCTGGCTCTCATCGTCGGGAAGACCGATGATCCGCAGGCCGAAGAACCGGTTGAGATAGAGCAATCGCCGACCCGTTTCGGGATGGGTGCGCACCACCGGATGCTCCACCGGCGGGTAGCGCTGGCGCATCTCCGCTTGCTTCTCCGGCGGCAACGAGCGGCCAAAGACCTGCGTGAAGTCGTGCTCGGCCGGCAACGGATCGATGAGGGCCCGCGTGTCGGCATCGAGCCCGTCGTACACGGCGCCCATATCGGCAAAGAGCGTGTCGCCCCCGCTCGGTGGCACCTCGATGGCGCGCAGAATCGATCCCATCGATGGCTCGGCCCGCCAGGACACATCACTGTGCCAACCGTTCTCATAGCCACCGACATCGGGCGACTTCTCGAACCGCACCAACTCCGGGAGCGACGAATTGCTCTTCAAGAATGGGTGCACTTCGAGATCGCCGAACCGCCTGGCGAAGGCCACGTGCTGTTCGGCGCTGAGGTGCTGATCGCGAAAAAACACGACCTTGTAATCAAGTAATGCCTGGCGCACTTCGGCCACTACCGGCTCGGGCAGATCCTGGGCTAGATCCACGCCAGTGAGCGTGGCTCCGATGGTGGCGCCGTGGGGAGCCGCGTCGAAGTGCTCCCAACTCAGACCCGCTAGCCGCTGGCGCTCCGCCTGGAGATGAGCCACCGGACCCGCCTCAATGTTGTAGCGGCCAATACGGATGCGAGGCGGGCCCAACTCTGACATCCCCCCACCTTACAAATCGCCACTCCGCCGCCGGGTAACGGCGCCCTTAGCGGCCCGGGTTGGGTGCTCGGCCCGCAAACCGGCTGGCAGGGCGGACGGCAGCGTAGGCCCGGACCACCGGTTCGAGTTCGGCCGGGGTGGACCCATGGAGAATGACCCCGTCGGCCCCCGCCGCAAACTGATCGAGCACCCTCAACGCGCAGTGCTCGGCCGAACCCACCGCGGCGGGGAGCCACTCCGGGGGGATGAGTGTCTGAATGTGGTCGAGTTGATCGAGGGTGGCGACGGCATCGATGGCACCCGGGACCGACCGCACCACCTCATCGGCCCGAAAGCGTTCCAGCGGGGCTGGGTCCCAGCCGTTCATGGCGACGAGCGCGTCACCGTAGGCCTGGAAGTAGGTGGCCATCCGCCCGGTCATGCCGCGCTGGAGACGCTCGTGGTCGGGCTCGTGAAGGGTGGCGAGAATCGCCCATACTTTCACCGCCGCCGGATCCCGCCCCGCTTCCTCGGCGCCCCGGCGCACCTCAGCCACGCAGCGCGCCAGGGCCTCATCGGTGACGAAGGTGTGGAGAATCACCCCATCGAGCACGCGGCCCGCCCACCGCATCGTCTTGAACCCGAGGCAGGCGGCCAGCACCGGGATGTCTTCGTCGAATCCGGAGCCCAGCGACAACAGCGGGTACTTCCCCGCCGGTCCGTCGTGACCAAAAATCGCCTCGCCCTTCCACAACCGTCGGTAGAGACCAACGTGGTCCTCCATCTGGGCCATCGTGATCTTCGGGATGCCCATGATGTCGAGTAGCGGACCGATGCCCCGTCCGATCCCCAGGGCGAAGCGACCTCGGCTCAGCCGGTGCATGGTGGTGCAAAAGGCGGCGGTCACCAGGGGGTGGCGCGTGGGGGTGTTGGTCACCCCGGTGGCGATACCAACCTCGTCGCTCACCGCCGCGGCCGCTCCGCACAGCGTCGCCGCCTCCTTCACGTTGAAGCGTTCCGAGAGGAACACCGAACCAAGGCCGATCGCTTCGGCGTCGCGAACCTCATCGAGGAGCACCCTCGGATCATCGACGTGTCCGCCCAGGCCGTAGCAGCCCAACTCCACCATGCGCTCGGGATTTGCCATCCCGGGGGTCTAGTCGACATAGCCGCACTAAGTTCCAACCATGCCCGGCGATCATGAACCCCTCACCGATGCGCTCCTCGACCCGGCCACCTACGCCGGCGACCTCCACACCACCCTCCAGCGATTGCGCCGCGAATGCCCCCTGGCCTGGAACGCCACCGCGGGGTTCTGGGCCGTCACGCGCCATGCCGACGTATCGGAAGCGTCCAGCGACCCGAGCCGATTCTGCTCGGGCAAAGGGATTCTGGTGGAAGAGATCGGCGTCTCCTACGACAGTCCGCCCACCATGATGCATGCCGACCCCCCCGAGCACACCCGGTACCGGAAGTTGGCTCGACCTGGGTTCACCAACGCCATGGTGCGGTCGCTGGAGGGCCTCGTGCGGGAACGCACCAGTCGCCTACTGAACGAGTTGGCCATCAAGGCCGCCGAGGGAGCGGTGGTGGACGTCACCGCCGAGCTGGCCGTGCCGCTCCCGATCCAACTCATCGCCACCCTCCTCGGACTCCCCCCCGGCGACGAAGACCGGCTTTTTCGGTGGTCCGAGGCCGCCATCCCTGGCGCCACCGACTGGTCCGACGACGAGCGCATGGCGCTTCTCGGCGAGATGACCGTGGAGTTGCTCGCACTGGCCTCGCAACGCCGGGCGACCCCCCAAGACGACGTCGTATCCATGCTGGCCCGCTACTCCGAAGATGGCGAGGAACTCAGCGACAGCGAGCTGGGCATGTTTCTCATCCAGTTGCTGGTGGCGGGTAACGAAACCACCCGCAACTCCATCTCGGGGGCACTGGTGGCCCTGGCCGACTACCCCGAACAACTCGACCGGCTCCGGGCCGACCCGGCCCTGCGGCCCAGCGCAGTGGAGGAGGTGCTGCGCTGGACCACGCCGGTTACCTCCTTCCTGCGCACCGCCGTAACCAGCGGCGTCCTCGGTGGGGTTGAGATCTCCGCCGGCGATCCCCTCCTGCTGATCTACGCCTCGGCCAACCGTGACGAGGCCGAGTTCGGACCCACCGCCAGTGCCTTCGATGTGGGCCGCTCGCCCAATCACCACGTGGCATTGGGCCACGGCCCGCACTTCTGTCTCGGCGCCGCCCTGGCCCGCCTGGAACTCTCCGTCGTCCTCGAGGGGGTTGTACAACGCTGGCAGCGCCTCACCGTCGCTGGTCCGGTGCGCCGCAGTGGTTCGTCGATCATCTCCGGGATCAAGGCCGCCCCCCTGGTGATGGAGCCGAGACAATGACCGGCGAGCGCGACCTACAAGGCCATTGCGCCGTCGTAACCGGCGGGGGTTCGGGAATCGGGGCCGCCACGGTCCGCTGCCTCTCTCAACGAGGGGCGGCGGTGGCCGTACTTGACCGTGTCATGGCGAGCGCCCGCGCCGTGGCCGAGGAGGTGGGCGGCCTCGCGTTGGAGGTGGACGTTGCCGATCCGGATGCCACCACCGCCGCCATGGGGGCGGCGGCGGAAGCGATGGGCGGCCTCACCGACGTGGTGGCCAACGCCGGGTTCGGGCTGAACAAGCCGTTGCACCTCTACTCCGACAAGGAATGGCGACTGGTGGTAGGCGTGAATCTCGACGGCACCTTCCACACCATGCGCGCGGCCATTCCCCTGCTGCTCAACGGTGGCGGCGGCAGCATCGTCACCGTGGCCAGCCTCAATGCCACCCGTCCTCTGCAGGGGGAGGCGCCCTACAGCGCCGCCAAAGCCGCCGTGGTGAACCTGACCGCCACCGCCGCCATGGAGTACGCCCCCACTATCCGTGTGAACTGCGTGTCGCCCGGGATGATCGCCACCAACCTCACCACCGTGATCACCAACGACCCCCACTTCACCGCCATTGCCGAGCAGGGCACCCCGTTGGGGCGCATCGGGTCGGCGCCCGAGGTGGCCGACGTTATCGCCTTCCTCTGCTCGCCGGCCGCCGCCTACCTCACCGGCCAAAACCTGATTGTCGACGGCGGCGCTGGCCTCCCAAACCTCCAGGCCGACACCATCGTGCGGGCCGTGCGGCAGCGATATTCTTGATCGCACTCCACCTGGGCCCGAGCCCGACGTAGATGAACGACGTGAGGTCGTCAGACTCGGATCACCGCCGGCCATCCCGACGCCTCGCCGCCCTGGCGGCGGTGGTGGGGGTATTGACCGTGGGATTGGTCGTGGTATTGACCACTAGCGGCGATACGGGCCCTTCACCACTCGAGGTCGACGCCCGGGGCAACCCCCTGCCCGCCCTCGTGCCGGGCACTCTCACCCGCGTGGACCCCAGCCGGCACGCACGTTCGGCATCGCTGCCGGTGGAGGTCACCCCGACGGGCCTCCTTGGCGACGCCGAGATTGTCACGGTCTCCGCCGCTGGCTTCGTACCGGGAGAACCGGTGGGGGTCGTGCAATGTGTGAACGAATCTGAGTCGCCCAACCCGAGTAGCAGTCAACGCGCCTGTAACGTAGCGAGAGTGGCCGTGGTGGAGGCCGACGCCGATGGTGTAGCGAGGAGCCCGTACGAGGTCGAGCGTTTTCTCACCACACCCGCCACCGGCACCATCGACTGCGGCGCGGCGAAGGGACGATGCCTCCTGGGCATCGGCGCCATCAACGACAACCAGCGCTCTGGCTTGGCACCCACTACCTTCGCCGGCCGGGGAGAGCTGAAGGTCCCCACCCTGGTGCTCGATCCCGTTCGCGGAACCACCAACGCGACCGTTCAGGTCAGCGGGGCGCACTACCCACCCAACTCGGTGGTCGGCCTCCAGGTATGCACCACGGGTACTGACCCCTGTTGGGCCGCCGGCTTGACTGGGCTGGCCCATGCCACCTCGGGCACGGCCAGCGGAGGGGGCGTTCGGGCAGACGACGACGGGCGGATTTCGGTCGATATTCCGGCATGGCGATTCCTCCCCGGCCCCCAGGCGGGCACCTACATCGACTGCGCGATCAGTAGATGTGTCCTCGTGGCTGACCCCATCCCGGGCTCCTCATCACCGCCACCGGCGACCCTGCTCTTCTCCCGAGAGGGCCAACCACCGGTCCTCCCGGTCATTGAGCTCTACCCCGCTACGGGCGTCATCCTCGGTCAGACAGCGTTGCTGCGCGGTGCGGGGTTCCCGCCCGATGCGCTAGTGGACTTTTCGATCTCTGACGCCGTCACATTCCGCAATGTTGGAATCGGAGTGGACGACGGCTTGACGAGGGTAAATGCCGGTGGCACCTTTGCCCTTGAGTTCGCCATCCCCGACCTGGTCGGACTGACTTGTAGCGAAGGCGGCCCCGCCTGTCGGATCTCGGTGTCAACCTATGGCCCCAAAGATTCGTTCCGGCCGGCGCCCCCATTTCCGCCGCTACCGATACCGCTCATCTTCTCCGACCTCTGAGTGACGCCACGGGTTCCCGAACCTGCCTAGAATTGGCGACAGTGCAAACCAAAGTCAAATTGGCGATGACCGCCCTCCGAGGTCTCATGGAACTCCCAGGAGACGCGCTCGAGGGAGACTTGTCCGCTTCCCTGCAAGCAATCGTGGGCGACCTCGCCGCGGTCCTCGACTCCATGGCCGTGGCGATCAACCTCGTCCGCCCCGCCTGGGACGACTACCAGGTCGTGGCGATCCACGGGCCCCCCGAGATCGTTGCGCAACTGTCCGGTATCACTTTTTCGCGAGAGCACATCGATGACCATTTCGCGGCCAGATTCGATGTGGGTCGGGCCTTCTTCATCCCCAGCGGCTCCTTTCCTGATGTCGGGCTTCGGGAAGGAACCGCCATCGTCGTGCGGGAGCGGTCCACTGAGCAGCCTGGTGATTGGCAGGCCGAGGACCAGTTCCTCATCCCCTTGCGCGATGACCACGAAAAGATGGTGGGGTTCGTCGCGATCGATGAGCCCATCTCCGGACTGCGACCCGATCCTGAGCAAATCTCCCTGGCGGTCGCGCTGGTGGACGCACTGTCAGTTGGGGTGCGAAGCGCCCTGCGAGCCCTCGAAGCCCGGCTGAATGCCCACGCCCTCGAAGCGCTGTTCAAGTTGTCCAATCACTTCGGCAAAGAGGAATCCACCGACCAACTCCTCACCACTTGCTGCGAGGGCATCCGTCAAGCACTGGGCTTTGATCGCGTGGTCCTCGAACTGGGCGAGAGCCCTTCCCTCCATGTCGCCCATCGTGCGTCGGCGGGATGGCACGACAACCCACCCACCCATGGTGTACCCACCCTGCAGAACGCCAAGCGACTCTGTCTCCCCGAGTTCGAGATCGAAGGGTGCTACCTCCTCTCGGCCGAGGAGGCGCTGGCCATCGTGGGGAGCGATTCCCGCCGATTCACCTCGGTCCGCAATGGCTCCGGACCGCTGGCGTGGGATCACCACTGGCTCCTGGTCCCCCTCACCGACACCACCGGCGCACTGCTGGGCTGGGTGTGGGCCGACGACCCCGTCGACCACCTGATTCCGAGCCGAGCCAAACTTCGCATCCTGCGTACCTTCTCCAATCAGGCCCTCGTGGCGGTCACCGGAGCCACTCACCTGGACCGACTTCGCACCATCGCCAGCCGCGATGACCTCACCGGCGCCCTGAACCGGCGCTCATTTTTCGAGCATCTCGATCACGAACTCATGCTCGCCCAGGAATCGGGCGAGCTGATCACACTGGTGCTCTACGACCTCGACCGGTTCAAGTTGCTCAACGACACCCACGGCCACCCCGCCGGCGACGATGCCCTGCGCGGCTTCACCAGCATCCTCACGCATAACTTGCGAGCGTGCGATGCCGTAGGACGCCTCGGGGGCGACGAATTTGCCATCTCCTTGGTGGGGTCCGACCACCCCAGCACCCAGCGTGTCATTGAGCGCGTCGCGACGATGCTCGCCGATGACCTGCCCGCCCGCTCTCTGCTCAGGGCGAGTTACGGCATCGCCGAAAGCCCTGGCGATGGGACCACCTCCGATGAACTCGTTGCGGTGGCCGACGCCCGCCTCTACCAGCAGAAGCGTCTGCATCAAGGCGCCGGTGGCGGTAAAGAAATCTGACGTTACGCGGAGGTGAGCTCGGCTGCTTCTTCGCGCCGGGCTGCTAAGCGGCGACCAGCCATGGCGATGCGACCGATGCGCTTGACCAGCGCCGCCCGAGCCTGCTCGGCCTCTGGGCTCAGGCCCTCAAGACTCTCCACGGCCCAATGGCGAAGCACCACCGGGGCCAAGATCTGGTCGTGGTGAATCGCAAAGTCGTAGATACCGGCATTGGCGATCGCTTTGGCGTGTACCTCGAAATCAAGGATCCCGGTACCAGGCATCTCGAACGTCCGCACCTGCCGCTCGATGGCCATCACCGTCCCCGACGGATCGAGCTCCAATGCCGCGGTGACCAGATCTCGGTAGAAGAGATAGTGCCGGTTCTCATCGCTGGCCACCTTCTTCATCACCTCGTACCCGGCGAGGTCGGACACCAACTTGCCCGTGTTGTAGTGCGCGATGCGGGTAGCCAGTTCTTGGAGGGCGACGTAGACAAGGCCATCCAGCACGGTCTCCGGCTCCGGCACCTCGCCGCAAGAAACCTGAGCCATGCGGGCTCGTTCCAACTCCACCGGATCGATGGAGCGCGTCACCGTGAGGTAGTCGCGGATCACGATGGAGTGACGCCCCTCTTCGGCAGTCCAGCGCCGTGCCCAAGTACCCCAGGCGGTGTCGCCTCCAAACATCCGCTCAATGGTGCGGAAGTAATAAGGAAGGTTGTCCTCGGTGAGGAGGTTCACGAAGAGCGCACTTCGAACCTCAGGGGACAACGCGGCGTCCTCCGGGGCCCATTGATAGTCCGCCTCGAAATCCCTCCCTTGACCCCACGGAACTAGTTCGTGAGGAAACCACTCTTTGTTGGTGGCCAGATGGCGATCCAAGAGGCGCGCGGCAGTGGGTTCCAGATCAGCGAGTAGGGCATCCGACGACGTCATACCCCTAGCCTACCTAACGGTCGGTAGGGAGGGAAGTCATACGTTTCACGTCTCCCCCGACCCCATCGCCCCCGGGCCGTCCACCGCTTCCTCGCCGTACAACGCCCGGGCCCAGTGCTCCACGTTGGGGCCACGACGCAGCGTATGGCCGCCATCCACGCCGATGCACTGGCCCGTGATCCAACTCGATTCGGGGCCACAGAGAAACCGGATCAACGGGGCAACGTCCTCCACCGTGCCCGTGCGACCCATCGGAATGTTGGCGAGATAGTCGGCCAGCACCTCGGGGTCTTGCTCGAGCGGTGCCGCCAACTCGGTGGCCACCATGCTCGGCCGCACGGCGTTAACCCGCACATTCGCCCGTCCCAACTCGTCAGCGCCATTGCGCACCAGGGCCTCCAAACCAGCCTTAGACACGCAATAGGCCGACATGAACGGGTGGGTGAGCGGACCAGCGATCGAGGACAACCCCACAAAGGCACCGCCCCCCGATCGGACCATGGCCGCCCCGGCATGTTTCAGTGTGAAAAAGGCGCCGTGGAGATTGATATCGAGCACGCGATGCCACTCCTCGGCGGGCATTGCCACCACCGGAGCGACCGTGCCCGTGCCGGCGGAGGCCACACAATGTTGCAGCGCGCCGGTGATGCTCAGCGCCGCCGCTACCGCTCCTGCGACGTCATCTTCCCGAGCCACATCGCACACCACCGAGCGCACCTCAGCCCCCATGGGCGCGTCGCGTCGCAACTCCGCCACGGCGGCGTCGAGACGTTCCTGGTTCCGGCCCGCCAACGTGACCGAGGCCCCGTCAAGCACGAGGTGGCGAGCGGCCGCCAAGCCAATACCGCTGCCGCCGCCAGTGATCAGGCCAGCGGTTCCCGCCAGCACCAGTTCTCCCATTGCCGAACCCTCCATCGTCGATCAAACCACCTAGGGGCGCACCCTAGGGTCGGCTCAGGCCAACGAGGCCAGAAACCGAGCGGTGGCCTCGTCAGCGGCGGCGGCGAGCAGGTGGGCCGCCCCGGGAAGCCGTATCGTGAAGGTCACCGGCGGACCTTCCGACAGTGCGCGCAGGTCAACATCGGCTTGCGGCCAGCGGCCCACCGAACCCCCCGCCGGAGTGGTGACCACCAACGTGCCATCCACCAGCGCCAAAAGAACGCGATCGGGCCAGGGAGCACCCTCGCCCTGATGGTGGCGTACCACTCCCGATAGGCGACGGAAGCGATCCGCCACCGTGACCAAACCGGAGTCATGCACCCGCCACGCCTCGATTCCCGCCCAGCCCAACCCACCCGGCGGCTCGGTGGAAGCAGTGTCTCCCGGTTCGCTAGTCACACGCCGGTGGAGCCGAAGCCGCCGCCCCGGCTGACCCCGTCAAGAACGTCGACCCGCTCCCACACCACCGTGGCCACCGCCTGGACCACCAGTTGCGCAATGCGGTCACCCCGGTGGATCTGAAACGGCTCGAACGGATCAAGATTCACCAGCAGCACCTTGAGTTCATCGCGGTAGCCGCTGTCGATGAGGCCTGGAGTATTGAGGCACGTCACTCCGTGCTTCAATGCCAATCCACTGCGGGGCTGCACGAAACCGGCGTACCCCGGCGGCAGGGCCACCGCTATCCCGGTGGGCACCAGCGCCCGACCTCCCGCGGGAGCGAGGGTCACATCTGCACGCGCCAGCAGGTCCAACCCGGCGTCTCCCGCCGCGGCGTACGCAGGAAGCGGGAGTAACGGGTCGAGTCGAACAACGGGAACAGGCAGGCCGTCCATTCCACCGAACCTAGGCCCTGGCGGTCCGTTAGGTAGTGTGCGCCCGTGCTTGTCTGGATGGATTTGGAAATGACCGGCCTCGACCCGGCCCGCTGCGTCATCGTGGAGATAGCCACCATCGTGACCGACGATCAACTCGAGATCGTGGCGGAGGGTCCGGACTTAGTGGTGCATCAACCGGCCGACGCGATGGCAGGGATGGAACAAGTCGTGCTGGACATGCATTCCTCCAGCGGCCTGCTCACGGAGATCGCCGAGTCCACCATCACCCTTGAAGAGGCCGGGGCCGCCACGCTCGCCTTCATCAAACAGCACGTGCCCGAGCCCCGCACCATCCCGCTGTGTGGCAACTCGATCGGCACCGATCGACGTTTTCTTGCCGCCTATCTGCCCGAGATCGAGGAGTACCTCCACTACCGATCGGTGGATGTGTCCTCCATCAAAGAACTCACGCGCCGCTGGTATCCGGGCGCCATTGACGCCCTGCCCCGCAAGGCGACCGCCCACCGCGCCCTCGACGACATCCGCGAATCGATCCACGAGTTGCGGTGGTACCGCCAACACGTATTCCTCCCCTCGCCCTCGATCTGATCGGTCGCCAAGTAATTCATTAGATTTCGGCCATGGCCGACCCACCCATCACTTCCCCGCGTCGGCCCACCCAGGAACAGGAACCGGCGAGCCCGGAGATCACCGAGACGAGCCCGGGCATTCTGCGCTCGCAACTTCCGATTTCCCTGCCCGGCCTCGGACACGTGAACTGCTACTTCCTCGAAGACGACCGCGGGGTCACCGTGATCGATCCAGGGATGCCCGGACCAACGTCGTGGCGGGCACTCGTGCACCGTCTCAAGCAGGCGGGCTACCGCCCCAAGCACGTCCACACGGTGGTGGTGACCCACTCCCATCCGGATCACTTCGGGGGGGCAGGCCGACTACGAGATGTCTACGGCGCCGAAGTAATCACGCACCGCAGTTTTCGCACCTGGTTCGACCCAGCCCAGGACGAAGCCAGTACCGAGCCCGCCGACGCAGCATCCTCGGCCGGACCATGGAATCATGAACTCCCCTGGCGGAACGGCGCTACCTTCCGGCCCCCCATGCCTCGCCGGGTCAATATTGGGCTCTACCGGATGGCGCTCAAACGATTCATGCGCACGCCTGCCCCCACCCGGCGCGTCGACGACGCGGAGGTGATCACCCTGGGTCGTCGCCCCTGGGTGTCGCTGCACACCCCGGGCCACACCAGCGACCACCTCTGCCTCTTCGACCCGGTAGCCGGCATCGTGATCTCCGGCGATCACGTGCTGCCTACGATCACCCCGCACATCTCCGGGCTAACCGCCGGGGCTGACCCGTTGAGCGAATTCTTCGCCTCCCTCGACAAGGTGGCAGCCCTCGACGGGGTGCAACTCGTACTCCCCGCCCACGGCCATCCCTTCCACGACCTCGCCGGCCGGGCGCGCGACATCGGCAGTCATCACCAGGACCGTCTCGGCCGCCTCCGCACCATCGCGGAGGAACTGGGGGATGCCAGCGTGGAGGCCTACTCCCATGAGTTGTTCAAGCCTCGATCCTGGGGGCAACTAGCCGAGAGCGAGACCTACGCCCACCTCGAACACCTCCGCGCCACCGGCGAGATGGCAATCCGCCACCACGCCGGTGCCCTGCATTATCACCTCACCGAAATCCGCTAGCGCCACCGCCTCATCCCGGAAAAACCTGCGCCGTGGCGGCCAACCGGCCATCCGCCACTACCCACACGCCCAAACCACCCCCGGCCAGCGTAGCGGTGGCCACCTGCACATCGCTGCCTCGCTCGATGGCGGTGCGGTGCTGAACCTCGGCCCGCAAGGGCGCCCGCAGACCACGAACGAGGGCCAGCGCCTCTTCCACGATCTGCCAGTAGGCGGCGTTGTTCACATGGTGGAGCACGTCGAAGTCGGCCACTCGGAGCGGCCACCGGAAGGCACCGGCGTCGGCGGGTGCCGCCTCGGGGTGGTCCAGTCGCGCCGTAACCCGCCGACCGCCGGCCGCCTCGCCGTAGATCTTGTCGAATCCCGCTGCTATGCGCACCGGTCGGCCGGTGGCGGGGTTGACCTGCACCCAAGTGGTGGCCGCTTCGATCACGCCGCCCTCCTCACCCTGGATACTGATTCGCCGCTCCGCCCAATGACTCCCCGTACCCGAGCACCACGTGACCAAGGCCATCGACTCGAGGTAGGCGGGGAAGGACTCCACCACGATCACGGTCTTTCGCACCACCCATGCCTCCGCGTCGGGTAGCGCGGCGTCGGCCGTGTCGTCGGCCGAGAGGTCCTGCAGAATCCGAGCCGCACCGTCGAGGCGGAGGCGGCCGGCTGGGCTCACATCAGCGAGGCGAACTCGACGGGTGCCGGCAAATACCCGACCCGTAGTGGGGCGCGGCACGAGGTCATCCATAGCCCAGGAACGTACCCGTCCCGGGGGTTTCAGCGGGGCAGGCCGATAAATCGGTTGACTTGCCTGGGCCGGGCGTGGTCCGATGCCAGGGCGTAGGTCCCCTACGTACGCTGAATTTCCCCCCAGGAGCCCTTGACCATGTCCGCTCAGACGCACACCACCGCAGGCCGCACGGCCCCCGCCGGTGCCCCGCGCCTGGGTGTGGGAGCGGGCGCCGTCTATGCCACCGTCAGCACCGCGACCGCCATGTATGGCGACGCGGTGGTCCATGCGGTGGCTGGCGGGCACCACGCCATTTCCTGGACTAAGGGCGCCCTTGCCAAGCCGAGCACCTTCGTGGTGTTTGACAGCAAGAACCGCCCGACCCGGCCCCTCTCGGAGCTCGCTCTCTAGGTAAACCACCACGAGACGCAGCAAACCGAGAGGCCGCCGGGACACCAACCCGGCGGCCTTTCTCGTTGCGCCATCACCCACCGATCTTCCACCCATCCACCGATCCACCCAACCAACCCCAACACGACAAGGAGCAGGGCGATGTTGCCCCAGCGCTACGACAACACCTTCGACGGTCCTGATAACCGCCCCGAAGCCGAAGATCGCCAGTGGTGGGCCCAAGCCCGCTGCAACGACTCCGCCGGCACCATGAGCGGGCTGTTCTTCAGCGAAGAACTCCACGACATCTCGACCGCCAAGCGGATCTGTGGACAATGCCCCGTGATGACCCAATGCCTCGCCGGGGCGCTCGATCGGCGCGAGCCGTGGGGGGTATGGGGAGGCCAACTGCTCCTGCACGGCAGGGTGCTCAAAAGCAAGCGTCGTCGGGGTCGTCCCCCCATGCTCGCTCGCCCGGAGGACCAGTTCCCAGACATTCCCATCCCGGTCCATCTCCAAGATCGCGTGGTCTACAAGATCGCGTAACCCCCGCCGTCACCGGCAGGGCCAGGCCACTGCGCCAGGCCTTGCCGGTGCGAGGTCACCGCCTAGGGGCGGGCCGGGGCAACGGCCGCCGATTCGCACGGGCACTCCCCCCGTCGTGCGGGTCGTTCGACGACCGACCCCCGGCCTGCCCGCGGTCAACCTGCGTGCGCTCCGGGTGCGACGTGTGTCCCCGGGTGTGACGGCGATACCGTCAACGCTGTGCCGTCCTCCTCGCGATTGCCCTGGCCGCTCCTGGTCCTATCCACGGTGCTGGCTCTCCTCGCGGCCGTAGGCACCTACCAACTCTTGGACCGCGATGCCCCCCCCGAGCCCACCGCCACCGCCGAGAACAAGATCTCCCTTACCCCCGATGTGCCCATCAACCCCGATGACGCCACCTTCACCACCTTCGACGATCAGACCGTGTCCTTCGCATCGGTCTACGGCGCTCCGACGGTGGTGAACTTCTTCGCCTCCACCTGCGCCCCGTGTATCACTGAGATGCCAATCTTCGAGCAAGTGCACCAGGAACTCGGCGATTCCGTTACCTTCCTCGGGCTAGCGGTCGCGGATGCGTCGCCCGAGGATGCCCAGGAACTCGTGACCCAAACCGGTGTGTCGTACCGCACCGGCCAGGATCGCGACGGTTCGGTCATCGGGGCGCTCGGCGGGTCCCGTCTGCCCACCACCGTCTTGCTGGACCGCGACGGCACCATCGTGGATGTCATCACTGGCGAAGTAACCGCGGCAGAACTCCGCGCCCTCATCGCCGACAAGCTCGGCGTGCCGGGATGATCAACGCTCCCTTGGCCCTTGCGTTTGCCTCGGGGATGCTCACCATCGTCAACCCCTGTGGTTTTGCCATGCTGCCCGCCTACCTCGGCTACTTCCTCGGGCGCGACGGCGACGACCACAACCTGCGCACCAGCGTCGCCCGATCGGTGGGCGTTGGGCTTTCGGTAGCGGCCGGCTTCCTGGTCGTATTCGGCCTGGTGGGCCTCGCCACCTATCACCTATCGGTTCGGTTTAGCAGCGGCACCCCGTGGGCCACGATGCTCATCGGGGTGGTCCTGGTGGTGGTCGGGGTGGCCATGGTGGCGGGCTACCAACCCAACGTGAACCTGCCCAAACTGCAACGCGGTGGCCGCACTCGTGAAGGCCGGTCGATGTTTGTGTTCGGCGTGTCCTACGCGATTGCTTCGATCTCCTGCGCCTTTCCCCTCTTCGCCGCCAATGTGGTGGGCACGTTCCGCCGGGAGAATCTGGTATCGAGCGTGGCGGTGTTTGTGACATACGCGCTCGGGATGACCCTCGTGCTGCTGGCCCTCACCGTCAGCCTGGGCATGGCCCGCCAGGGGTTGCTCCAACGTCTTCGTTCTGTCCTCCCCTACGTGACGCGTGCATCCGGGGCGCTCCTGGTCCTGGCGGGTGCGTACCTCGTCCACTACGGCTGGTACGAGCGCGGGGTGCAACCCGGTGAGGTGGGCCAGCGATCGCCGTTGGTCGACCGGATCACCGGAGCCTCCGACACCATCGCCGACTGGATCTACCGCGTGGGCCCCACCGAACTCGGTCTCGTGTTGGCCCTGGCGCTGGCCTCGGTGTTGATCGCCACCCTCGGCACTCGGGCTCGCCGCTAAATGGGACACTTCGCCGAGTTGCTCGCCCACGACGGTGTCGAAGAAGACATCGAGTTGCGATCAACGTTTGGCTTTATGGCATTTCACGGCGGCAACCTCGAGGTGGGCACTGACATCGCCGCCCGTGCGGCCGCTGAACAATCCGGTGCCTCGCTCTACGCCGTGCGCCAACCCCCCGACCTGCGCTGGCACATCCCCTCCATCGAGGTGACCCCGAACGACTCGCCTGGGTTGGCGAGCTTTCTGCAGCATGTGGATGTGGTGGTGGCACTCCACGGCTTCGGGCGCGAAGGGTTCTGGGCCACCCTGTTGCTCGGTGGCGGCCACCGGCCCCTCGCCAGCCATCTCGCCACCCATCTGCGGCCGGCCCTGCCGAGCTACCGCGTGGTGGACGACCTCGTCGAGATCCCCATCGAGCTGCGGGGTGTCCACCGGAACAACCCGGTCAACCTCACTCGGGGCGGCGGGGTACAGATCGAACTGCCCCCCCGGGTGCGATCCCACGGGCCGTTCTGGGCCGACCTCCCCGCCGGCGAACCAACCCCCCACACCGCCGACCTCGTAGCGGGCCTGGTGGCGGCGGCCACGACTTGGCCGCTCTCCCCTACGGGCTGAGCCGGACGATCCGCCACGCCGCACCAGCGGCGTCGCGCTCATAGCGGAGCCGATCGTGCATCCGACTCGGACGTCCCTGCCACAGTTCGATCGAGTCGGGCACGAGCCGGTAGCCCCCCCAGTAGGGCGGGCAGGGCACGACCTGCCCCTCGAAGCGTTGTTCCGCCTCGGCAAACCGCCCTTCCAGTTCGCCTCGGTCGGTTAGCTCGCTCGATTGATGCGAAGCCCAGGCCGCCAACTGGCTCCCCCGGGGTCGGCCGGCAAAATAGGTCTCACTCTCGGCCCGCTCGACCTTGGCAATCGCGCCCCGGGCGTTGACCTGGCGCAGCAAGGGGACCCAACTAGCGAGAATCGTGCCGACGGGATGGGCATCGAGGTCCTGGCCCTTACGACTGTCGTAACTCGTGAAGAACGTAAAACCGGAGGAATCGAGCCCGCGCAGCAAAACGGTACGAGCCGAGGCGTGGCCGGCGGCATCGGCGGTCGCCAGGACCACTGCATTCGGTTCGTTGGGGGCCACCGCCGACCACTCATCCCACCAGGCCTGTACCTGCACAAAGGGATCGGGGTCGGCATCACCCACATCGAA
The DNA here is from genome assembly GCA_009694375.1 of Acidimicrobiia bacterium. Lineage (NCBI taxonomy): Bacteria > Bacillati > Actinomycetota > Acidimicrobiia > Acidimicrobiia bacterium. The sequence continues at coordinate 31,117 of SHVB01000018.1, read as the reverse complement.
GCCGGCTGTTTCATACTCCACGCGCTTGGGATCCAGGGTCATGCCCCAGGATACGGGGGGACGGGATCAGCGGCGACCGGTGATCACCTCAACCCCGAGATAGCCCTGCAACGCTTCCACCACGGCGATCGACCCGTTGGGCTGACGATGGGTTTCGAGGTAGGCCGCCACGGTGCGGGGCCAGCCCATGGCCGAGCCGTTTACCGTATGGCACACCTCGGTACCCTTACCCCCCACCGGCCGGTACCGGATGTTGGCCCGGCGGGCCTGGTAATCGGAGAACCAGGACACCGAACTGACCTCGAGCCACATGTCGCACCCGGGGGCGTAGGCCTCGATGTCCCACGTACGCGCCGCCGAGGCCCCAATATCTCCGGTACAGAGATCCAGGATCCGGTACGGCAGACCCAGTTCGGTAAGCAGCGCCTCACTGCGGGCGAGAATGTCTTCCTGGCAGGCCATGGCCTCCTCAGCCCCGGTGGCCAACGCCAGTAACTCAACTTTGTCGAACTCGTGCACGCGCAGCAGGCCACGCGTGTCTCGGCCCGCTGCCCCTGCCTCCCGCCGAAAGCACGACGTGTGGGCGGTGTAGCGCAGGGGCAAGTCAGCGCCGTCGAGCACCTCGTCGCGATGCATCGAGGTGAGCGGCACCTCCGCCGTGGGGATCGCCCAAAGATCATCGCGTTCGATGTGGTACGCCTCGTCGTCGAACTTGGGGAGATGACCGGTGGCGATCATGGTGTCGGTTCGAACCAAACTCGGCGGACGAAGTTCCTCAAAGGCATCGGCGTTGCGGTCGAGGCTGAGTTGCACCATGGCGCGCAACAGCCGAGCGCCCCAGCCGCGGTACATGGTGAACATGGAGCCAGCGATCTTGGTAGCCCGCTCCCCGTCGAGGATCCCGAGTTGGCTTCCGATGTCCCAGTGCGGAACCCGCTGGTGGTCGCCGTAGGCATCGGGATCGAACCCCTCGAGACGCAGCACGATGTTGTCGGCCTCACCCGCCCCCGTTGGGCAGTCCGGAGACGGGACATTGGGGGTGCGCAGCAGGAGGTCTCGCATCTCGTCGGCGAGCTCTGCCACCGAGGCATCGAGGGCCTTCTCCTGCTCACCCAACACCCGGCTCTCCGCCATCAGGGCCTCGGCGCCATCAGCATCACCCTGGCCCCGTAACCGGCCCACTTCCTTGGACAACGCCTTCACCTGGGCCCGTCGGTCGTCTCGTTCGGTGCCGAGGGATCGCTGACGAATGTCGAGATCGATGATGCGATCCACCGAAGCCGCGGCGTCGCCTCCCCGCTGGGCCAGTCCGGCCCGCAAGACGTCGGGTTCGGAACGGAAGCGGCGAATGTCGAGCATGACCGCAGACGGTAGCGGGCGGACCGCCGCTAGGTTGGACCCCTGACCGGAGAAGAGAGGCCGCCGTGACTGAGCACGTATCTGATGTCTGGTTTCGAGTGACCGACTTGGAGGTGGTCTCCGGCACAGGGTGCGTGGTTACCACCAGCACCGGCGAGGACTACCTGGACTTTTCCAGCGGCATCGCGGTCACCAGTACCGGCCACTGCCACCCCCATGTCGTGGCGGCTATCCAAGCCCAGGCCGCCCGGTTCATCCATGCCCAGGTCAACGTCTATCGCCACGATCGGCTGGCCGAACTGGCGGGGCGCCTCGCCGCCATCACCCCGGAGCCGGTCGACACGTTCTTCTTCGCCAACTCCGGGGCCGAGGCCACCGAGGGCGCGGTGAAACTGGCCAAGCAAGCCACCCGACGACCGAATGTGATCGTCTTCCAGGGCAGTTTCCACGGGCGTACCCATCTGACCATGGCGATGACCACCTCCAAGACAATCTACCGGGCCGGCCATGACCCCCTACCCAGCGGCGTGTTCGTCGCGCCGTTCCCCCACTCCGACGACGACGTGGATCGCTGCCTGGCGGCGGTCCGTCTGCTGCTCCTCAGCCAGACCTCCCCCGCCGACACCGCGGCGATGGTGCTGGAACCGGTGCTGGGGGAAGGCGGCTATCTCCCGGCCCCCACTGCCTTCCTGCAGGGTCTGGCGGCGATCTGTCGGGAGCACGGGATCCTCTTCGTAGCCGACGAGGTGCAGAGTGGATTCGGTCGGACCGGGACCATGTTTTGCATCGAGCAGCACCAGGTGCGCCCCGACATCATCGTGATGGCTAAGGGCTTGGCCTCGGGCTTCCCCATCTCGGCCATTGGCGCGTCGGCCGAGATCATGGCCCGCTGGCCGCCGGGCAGCCACGGCGGTACCTACGGCGGTAATCCCATCGGCTGTGCGGCCGCTATCGCCACCATCGATGTGCTCACCGAGCCTGGTTTCCTCGCCCATGTAGTGGCTCGCGGTGACCAACTCCGCGCTGGTCTGCGGGCCCTGGCGGCCCACCACCCCGGCATCGTCGACGTGCGGGGTCCGGGCCTGATGGTGGCCAGCGAGTTTGCCGATGCCACCCGGGTGGGTCCCGTGCTCACGCATTGCCTGCACGAGGGCCACCTGATCCTCATGAACGCCGGAACCTTCGGCAACGTGGTGCGTTGGATGCCGCCTCTAGTGGTAACCGAAGCCGAAATCGACCGAGCCCTCGCCGCCTTCGGCCGAGCCCTCGCCGCCACCGGATAACTCTCCTCCCCCCGGCACCGAGATGGTCTCCCGGGCTGGCTAGAGTGGCCGGTGTGGCCGCGGTAGAGGTGCACGAGTTGACCGTGCGCTACGGCGACACCATCGCAGTGGATGGCATCAGTTTCGAAGCGCAGGCCGGGCAGATCACCGCCATCCTGGGACCAAACGGCGCCGGGAAAACCACCACCGTGGAGGTATTGGAAGGCTTCCGACGACCCCTGGCCGGCCGAACCTCCGTGGCCGGCCTCGACCCCATCGCCGACCATGCCGCCCTCACCCGCCGCATGGGCGTGATGCTCCAAAGCGGTGGGGTGGGCCCGGGCGTGCGGGTGCTGGAAGCACTGCGCCACGCCGCTGCGCTCTATGAGGACAGCCTCGACCCCCATGCGCTGCTCGAACAGGTGGGCCTCACCGGAACGGAGCGACGAACGTGGCGACAGATCTCCGGAGGCGAACAACGTCGCTTGGCCCTGGCCCTGGCCCTGGTGGGGCGTCCCCAGGTGGCGTTCCTCGACGAACCCGGTTCCGGAGTGGACCCGCAGGGGCGACTAGCGATTCGCGAGGTAGTGGCGGGCCTACGCGACGACGGCGTCACCGTCGTGCTCACCACCCACGATCTCGATGAGGTGGAGAAACTGGCCGACCATGTCGTGATCCTCGACGGCGGCCGGATTGTGGCGGCGGGGAGCCCGGCGCAGTTGATGACCGCCGGACAATCCGACGAGGTGCGCTTCGGTGCACCGCCGGGACTCGACGCCGCCGCCCTTGAGCGGCGCATCGGCGCCCCCGTACGCGAGGTCGCACCAGGCGAATACGTGGTGGCGGCCCCGGGCACCCCTGCCCTGGTCGCCGCGCTCACCGCCTGGCTGGCCGAACACGACCTCCCCCTCGCCGACCTACGCGCCGGGCGCCAGCGCCTCGAAGACGTGTTCCTTCGCCTCATGGCCGAAGGGTCCTTCACCCGCCCCGAACCACGGCGGCGGGGGCGACGATGAAACCCCTCCTCGCCCACCTGCGCCTCGAACTCACCCTGATCGCCCGCAACGGCGAGTCGTTGCTGCTGACGCTGGGCATTCCCGTGCTCCTGCTCACGTTCTTCGCCACGGTGGATGTGCTGCCGATCGAAGGCGAGCCGATCAACTTTCTGGCCCCGGGGGTACTGGCACTGGCCGTGTTGTCGACGTCGCTGGTGAACCTGGCCATCAGTACGGGATTCGAGCGCGAGTACGGCGTGCTCAAACGCCTGGGAGCCACCCCGCTGGGCCGGCCGCGCCTGTTGGCGGCCAAGACCCTCGCCACGCTGGCCGTGGAGATCGTGCAGGTGGGCACCCTGTGGATCCTGGCCCTCGCCCTCGGCTGGGACCCGGACCCCAAGGTGGGATTCTTCGCCGCCATGGTCCTCGGCACCATCGGCTGCGCGGGCCTGGCGTTGTGCCTGGCCGGTTCCCTCAAGGCCTTCGTGACGCTGGCCGCCGCCAACGGCCTCTACCTGGTGCTCCTGCTGCTGTCGGGCATGGTGATCCCCATCACCCAGCTCCCTGGTCCGATCCAAGGCATCGCCCGGGCGCTGCCAAGTGGCGCCCTGACCGAGGCCGTTAGGGGCTCGCTGAGCGCCGGGGGCGCCGTGCCCGGTCGGGCCTGGGCGGCACTGGTGATCTGGGCGCTCCTCAGCCCGGCGCTGGCTATCAGACTTTTTCGCTGGGAATAGGCCTGCAGGTCCGGGCCTACCGGCGAGGTTCGGACACCGGAGCAACAGGGTGGTCCTCGAAGGCTCGCTCCACCTCGTCCCAGGTGAGCACTTCGCGCTCGGTGGGTACATAGCCGCGCATATTGGCCTGCTCATGGCGCGCTGCCCATCGAAAGAAGATCACCACGATGATGACCCACAAGAACGTGCCGCCCACCAGTTTCATAATGGCGCCCGCCGCCTGCTGATCGGTTACCACCGAAATGCCCCACATGCGAGCGGGGATGTCGTAGGTCTTGTAGACGGCGTCGGTGGCGAACACCATCCAGGCCCCCGGCACGGTCGGCACCAGTGACTGCACAAACAGGTAGATCATCTGGCCCGGCAAGGAGATCCGCACCTCAGGGAACGGGCCGCACACCGGCATCCAAAACAGCAGGGCCGCCGCCACCAGGGCCGTATGGACCCCGTAGTGAAACAGCCCGTTGGTCGCGGCGGTGTTGACCACGACCGGGGCGTGGGTAACCAGGGTGAGCAGGGCCATGATCAGCCCGGCGGGCACCGGCCGGGCCAGCCGGTGCACAACCGTGTTCAGACGACCATCGCCCACCACGAGGCGGGCCAGCCACTCGGGCGTGGCCATCAACATGGCCGCCGCCATCAAGAGGGTGAGCACGAGATGCTGGCTCATGTGAACCAGAAAGAGATAGCGCTCGGCCACGTCGTGGACGGGCCAGTCCGAGGCGGCCCACAACAAGAGAATCCCGAAGATGAACCACCGGCGCTGGGACCGAGTGATGGCGGGCGTGCCCGCCGGAACCACCTTTGGCCCGATGACCAAGCCGGCGTAGAGATAGAGCCCCGTGATACTCCCCACCAGCAGCCACACCTCGGGGTGGGGCACCCAGGCCATGAAATCGACCGGTGGCATCAGTGACTCACCCGGGAAACCGGAGGAACTCGTCGGAGAAGAAGCCGAAGGTAGTCAACATGACGCAGAACACCACCACGGAAAGGCAGAGGCCGAAGAGGAACACCCGACGGAAAATCGGATTGTCGTACTTCAGATGCATGAAGTACCCGGCCACCGTAAGGAACTTCACGATCATCATCGGCACCAGAATCCCCACCAACAACGTGGTCGTGGCTTCCTCGATGAAGTAGGTGCCCACCTCGAGGGCCGTGATGAAGGCGAGGATCAGCGTGATCTTCACGTACTTCGCGTCGGACGGTAGATCGTGACCGTGGCCGACGGGGGCTTCGGTGGGCTCGTTGTCGGTGATGGTGGTCATGAGATCGTCCTCTGGTTCAAGGGATCAGGTAGACGACGGTGAAGATGACAATCCACACGATGTCTACAAAGTGCCAGTACAGGCCAATGGTTTCAACCGTCTCAGACCGCTCCGCGCCCAGATTGCCCCGAAACGACATCGCCAGCATGGACATCAGCATCACGATGCCCACACTCACGTGCACGCCGTGGAAGGCGGTGAGGGTGTAAAACGCCGAACCAAAGATGTTGGTGGTGTAGCCCAAGCCCTCTCGGTAGAAGGTAGTGAACTCGTACACCTGCCCGCCGATGAACACCGTCCCCAGCATGGCGGTAGTGCCCAGCCAGATGCGGTTGAGACGCACATCTCCGCGCATGAGGGCCGACACCGCCAGGACCATCGTGAGCGAACTCATCAGCAGCACGAAGGTGCTAACCGAGGTGAAGGGGATGTCGAATAGTTCCTCGGACGTAGGGCCACCCACACTGCGATGACGGAGCAACAGATAGGTGGAGATGAGGCTGCCGAACAGCAGGCAATCCGACCCCAAGTACACCCACATGGCCAGTTTCGTGTTCGAAATACCCGTTGAGGTGGCGTGACCATGGGCGGCCACCACCGGAGTTTCCAGCGCCGCGTCAGTCACCGACGGTCACCTCTTCGCGCTCGGCGGCGGGAGCCGCATGGTCGTCATCGCCGTCATCGTGGCCATCGCCGTCGTGTCCGTGCGGGAGTTGGTCCTCATCGTCGCTCGGCTCCAGCGCCCAGCCCACCATCGAGCCGAGCAGGACCACGCCGCCCACGAAGGAAATAGCGAGGTTGAAAATGAGGCCATAACCAATGAGTGGGAAGGCGGTCGCCATGACGATCGGCCAGTAGGACGGCGCCGGCAGGTGGGCCCGAGAGCCATCGCCGATCATGGCGATCTCTTCGGGCTCGTGCACCTTTACCACCCGACCGGTTTCGTCGGCCTGGTACTTGCGGTGCCACCAATCATCAAAGTGCACCACCACTGGATCGTCGTCGAAGTTGTGCTCCGGGGTAGGCGATGGAATGCTCCACTCCAGACTGCGACCATCCCAGGGATCCGGTCCGGGCGCCGACTGCAAGTGAGCCCCCCGCTTCGAGCGGGCAATGTTCACGAAGAAGATCAGAACACTCAGGGCAATGATGAACGCCCCGATGGTGGACACGAAGTTCCAGAAGTTGAAGCCGTACCCATCGCGATACGTCTGGATCCGGCGGTTCATTCCCTGCAGGCCCAGGATGTGCATAGGGCCGAAGGTGAGGTTGAAGCCCACCAGCGTCAACCAAAAATGCACCTTGCCTAGTTTGTCGTCGAGGAAATAGCCGAACACCTTCGGCCACCAGAAGTAGAAGCCTCCGAGGAAGCCAAAGAGGGCCCCACCAAAGATCACATAGTGGAAGTGGGCCACGATGTAGTACGTGTCGGTTTGTTGCGTATCAGCGGGCGCCACGGCGTGGGTTACCCCCGACAGACCACCGATGGTGAACATCGCTATCAGCCCGATCGAGAACAACAAGGGGGTGGTGAAGCTGATCTTCCCGCCCCACAGCGTGGCCATCCAGTTCAAGATCTTCACCCCGGTGGGCACGGCGATGAACATGGTGGAGACCGAGAACGCCGCCACTGAGATAGGACCGAGACCGGAGGCGAACATGTGGTGAGCCCACACGCCCCAGCCCATGAAGCCGATGGCGATACCCGAGAACACCATGAAGGGGTACCCGAAGATCGGCTTCCGGGAAAACACCGGAATGATCTCCGAGACGATGCCAAAGGCAGGAAGAATGAGGATGTAGACCTCGGGATGTCCGAAGATCCAGAAGAGGTGCTCCCAGAGCAGTGGGTCTGCCCCCTGCTGCACATTGAAGAAGTTGGCACCGAAGAGCCGGTCGAAGGTGAGCAGGAAGAGCGCCACGGAGATCACCGGCACGGCAAAGACGAGCAGCACCTGGGTGACCAGGCTCATCCAGGTGAACACCGGCAACTTCATCATCGTCATACCCGGGGCCCGCATGTTGAGCACGGTGACCACGAGGTTGACACCGCCCACCAGCGAGGCGATGCCGGTGATCTGCAGACCAATGGCGTAGAAGTCCATGCCGTGGCTTGGTGAGAAGATAACGCCGGTGTTGGGGGCGTAGGCAAACCATCCGCCGTCGGCGCCACCGCCGAGGAACCATGAGGTGTTGAGGAAGATCCCGCCGAAAATGAACGTCCAGAAACTCAGGGCGTTGAGGCGGGGGAAGGCCACATCACGAGCCCCGATCTGCAGCGGCATGAGATAGTTCATGAAGGCGGCGCCCATCGGCATCACCACCAAGAAAATCATCGTGACGCCGTGCATCGTGAACACCTGGTTGTACAGGGCCGCCGACAGAAGCTTCTGACCGGGCGCCGCTAATTGCGCCCGAATGGCTAGCGCTTCGACGCCACCGATCACGAAGAAGAAGAGCGACGACGCTCCGTACATGATGCCGATCTTCTTGTGATCCACCGTGGACACCCAGGCGCGCCACCCGGTTTTGGCCCGGGGTCGGCTGAACACACCCATCGGGGCGCGGGCCACCCCCGCCCCCGGCGGGAGAGCAAGAATGTCTGAGGGTCGTTCGATAATCGCCATCGGGGGGGTTACTCCAGCGTCTTCAGGTAGGCGACGAGGGCATCAATCTGTGGCTCAGTGAGTTGAAGGTTCGGCATACCGCGCTCACCCTGGGGATACATCGGCTTCTCGGCGGGCGGATTGCGCAGCCACTTTTTGAGGTCGGCAACATTGAAAATCTTACCGATCTCTTCGGTATCCACCTCCCCGTTGACGTTGGTATCAAGCCAAAGATCAAAAATCGAGCCAGCAAATACACCCCGACTGGCGAAGTGCGTGAGATTCGGAGCGGCGCCGCTCACCTGGGCAGTGCCTTTGTACACATCGGCATCCCCGCCCGGCCCACTCGCGAGGTGACAGCCCGAGCAGGAGATGCGGAACTGCTCGAGGCCCTTCTTAGCCAATGCCGCCTGCGGCACTTCGGCACCCGTGAGTTGGTTGTCCTGCCAGGTCTTGTAGTCGGCGGCGTCCAAGGCGACCACTCGCATCCGCATGTACGCATGGGAAAGACCACAGAACTCGCTGCACTGGCCTCGGTACACCCCGGGCTCATCGGCTTCGATGGTGAGCGGCTGGGCCCGCCCGGGCACGGCGTCACGCTTGCCGTTGAGGGCGGGAATCCAGAAAGAGTGGATCACGTCACGCGACTCGATGGTGAGAGCGATGGGTTGGCCGACCGGGATCACCAGGTCATTCGCCGTGATGATGTCGTCTTCGCCGTCACCGTCTACGTCGTAGCGATACTCCCACCACCACTGCTGCCCAATCACCGTGACGTCTTGCGCATCGGCGGGCGTATCGGCGAGATCAAACAGCGTGAACACCGAGGCGGCCCCCACGCCGGCCAACACCAGGGCCGGAAGGATGGTCCAGCCTATTTCGAGTCTGAAGTTGCCATGGTGCTGGACCGGCAGGCTGTCGTCGTCGTCTTTGCGCCGGCGGAACTTGATGGCCAGGAACAACACGCCGAACTCCACCAGCACGAACACCACCGCCGCGATGGCGAAGACGGGCACGACCAGGTTCTGGATGGCGTCGGCCTCCGGCCCCTTAGGGTTCAGAGTGTCGAGCGGAGCATCGGTGGCACAGGCTCCGAGCGCCAGGAGGATCGGCACCACAAAAAGGGCCTTCACGAGACCAGAGTTACGTAGCTTCATCAACCCTCTCCCTCCGGCACAGTGGTGGTCGTGCTCTTGTTGGTGCCCGGCGGGATAAAGGCCTTGTTGCCGGTCCCCTCGTCTTGGTTGGTGGGCTCTTCGGTCACCCGTTCGCCGCGCGACGCCGCCCCCACCCCAGCCACCCCGACACCGATCGCCATGATCACCAGCACCCCGGCAATCAAGTTGGGCGACAACTTGGGGCGGGTGGCAAACAGGATGCCCACCAAAAAGATGACCGTACCCAGGCCCATCGCCACCGCTACCGCCCCCAACACCGAGGAGGTGAGCAGCAACCGCGAGAACGCCCCCACGGCGCCGCCCACGATGAGAATCCCCACGATCGGGATCTCCAGCGGAGCCATCAAACGGTTTCGAATCATCCGGTTGGCCGCCGGGTCCCCGGTGGCCCGATCGGACCAGTCGAGCACCATCCACTCAATGAGCACGGCCAGCAGGAGAAAGAGGGCAACCACGAACATCACATTGCTCACCACCAGACCCAGCACGATCAAACCAGCGCCAAAGGCTCCGACAGCGGGCTCAAAGGCTCGTCCAGCCGGAGCGGCCTCGGCGGGGGCGGTCTCCATGCCGGCCAGTTCCGCCAGTGCGTCGGACTCGGCGTCGCGGGTGGCCACCGCCACCAGACCCAGGAAGAGGCTCAACAGACCAAACGACACCAGCAGCGTGTAGCCGAGGTGATCGCCGACACCCCCGTTGTAGCCCGCCGTCACCGGGCCGAGACCAGTGCCGCCGGTGGTCCAACCATAGAGAGCCGCCAGCAACAGCGAGAACGCGCCGATGCCGAGAAACGTCTTGGACCCAGTGGTGAACATTGCAGGAAACCCTCGCTACTTTGTGATGTAGATGCCGTACCAAATGACGACGTAGACGGCGATAATGGCGAACCAGTAGAGGGCCGCCGCGCTCATGCCCTCGGCGTCACGACCAGTGAGCTGACCACCCAGGGCTTGAAATCCCATTACGGCAATAAACATCATGCCCACCACCACCATCAACAGGTGGGTAGCAGTGACGATGTACAACAGCGTCCCGGCGGGGGAAGCGGTGACCGCCATGTCCAACTGCTGGTAGAGGTAGGCGGTGGAGTTGATGAAGGCAACGCCGAGGAGCAAGGTGAGCCCTACGGCCACATAGGCGTTGGGACGATCATCGTTGCGGAGGGCATAAACCGCCCAACTGATCGTTACCGCCGACATAGCCAGCGTGACCATTCCCATACTTCCCGGCGTGAGCGGCAGCACCACGCCCTCGGGGAAGGTGGCATCGCCCGCCGACGCCAATTGACCCCGTACCTGCAGGTACACCGCCAGTTCCGCCACCACGAGCAGGACGGACGCCGCCGCGCCAAAAGCAGCGCCCACGAAGAGCACGCGGGGCCGACGGGGCGGCGCGGCCGGGGCATCGATCAGGGGGTTCCGACCGACCGTGGTGGTGCTCATGGGGCCGAAGTCTCCCGGTGACGGGCGTCGTACAGCGGCGCCTCCGACGTGATCTCGGGGAGGCTGGCGAAGTTCCCCGGCGGCGGCGGCGAAGAGGTCGCCCACTCGAGCGTGTGACCGTGCCAGGGATCGTCGCCCGGCTGCTCCCGGCCCCCGATCGCCCGCACCACCAGGCTGAGGAACCCCAAGAACGCCAGGGCGAGGAACACACCCCCCACCAGAGACACCGCGTTAAGGGCTTCGATCGTCGAGACGTTCTCGTCCACCGGACCCGGTATGTCGCCCCCCTGACCCAACAGTCCGGAGACCAGATCGGGGAAACTCCAGAGCACCGTGCCCACCAACAGGAGCGCCGCGACCCCACGGGCCGCCCCCTCTCGCAAGCTGCGCCCAATCAACTTCGGGGCCCAGAACGTGATGCCCCCGAGGAGAGCGATGGCGAGCGACAGCAGCACGTAGGAAGCGACCGCAGTGGTCCATGACGTGCCGTAGAGCGAAGTGCCGGGCCCGTCGACCAGCGTTTTGATCGGCTTGATGGCTTGGACCGCCCCCGCCAGCAACCCAACCAACAGCATCACCAGTGATGCCGCCGCAAAGAGCAACGGGCTGGCCAGGGTGACCCGTCCCTTCCGAAGCGTGGCCGCCCACAATCCCACCAACGCCAGGACGGGGATCAAAATAAGGAAGGACACCGCCACCCAGGGCAGTTTGTACAACCATGGAGTGCTCTCCCCCACGAAACTGGGGATGGCCCAGCCCCCGACGACCAAGGCACCCACCGCGGAGATGGCGGTGCGGGCGTAGCGGTTGAGGTGATGCCGGGTGGCGCTAAAGACAGGCACCACCGTGGCGATGAACCCGAGCACCGGAATCGCGAAGGCGTAGACCGCCGGCGGGCCAAAGGCCCAGCTGATGCGGGCGTAAATGCCGCTGCTGTCATCGCCGAGGTAGCGCACGAAGACGTAGGTGATCACCAACATGGCCACCAGCACGGGCAGGGTGAGCAGCCAAACGGCGCCCGCGATCAAGACCGACCAAGAAAATAGAGGAGTACGGGCCAGCGTCATCCCCGGGGCCCGCAGGGTGATGACGGTGGTCATGATGCAGATCCACGCCAGCACCTCTGCGACGACGACCAACGCGAGGGCCGCCACAAACAGCCGCACACCGTTACGACTCGAGCCGAAGGGTCCACCGTCGATCGAATAGGCGCCGATGACAAGACCACTACCCACGAGGTAACCCCACACGGCGGCGGCCGCAGCCCGGGGGAAGGCAATCGTGGAGGCCCCCACCTGGAGCGGGACGACCACGGTGGCAAGGCCGATCGTGAGCGGCAAGAGCACAAGGAAAGTGCCCCCAATCGCTCGATACGTGACGATCTGGGAGAACCAGTCGCTGGAACTATCGGTGAGGTTGGCGAGGCCAGCGAGGTCGAGGCGCATGGCGGCGACATAAAGCGACGCGCCCAGCACGAGCAGCAACTGCGCCAGGGCGGCCACGATCCAAAGCCGTCCCAACACCTTGTGATCACCCGACGCCAGGACGGCCACGAGCCCGGCGGAGGCCGGGGGGGCGGTACTGGGCTCTAGGGCCACCAGTTCGGGGGCCGGAGCGTCTTCTGTGACGGTCATGCAAGCACCTGGGAGAAGGGAACGATCCAGATTGGGAATCTAGTCACATGGACCTCCCCCATTCGAACTGTGCCCTCCATGGGCGGTCACCATCCGAAACGCAGCAACTGATCCAGGGCCATGGCCCCGAACAGAAGCGTGAGGTAGGTGATCGACCAAGTGAAAAGGCGCATCGCCGTGGAGCGGATCTCCGGCTCACCCGGTCCGCCCCCCGAGGGGGTGGATGCCTCCACCTGGTTGGCCAGCGTGAGTAGCCGCAGCGCGTAGTAGGTAAACACCGCGCCCAGCACGATCGCCGAGCCGAGGTAGACCAACCCCATGCCGCCTATCGGCGCAAAAACCAGGGTGAGCGCCCAAAGAAAAAGCGTGTAAGACAGGATGCGCTCCGCGGTGCGCGTGAGGCTCACCACCGACGGCAGCATCGGCACGTCGGCCGCCGAATAGTCGTCCCGGTAGCGGATGGCGAGGGCCCAGAAGTGCGGAGGGGTCCAGTAGAAAATGATGGCGAAGAGGACCACGGGCTCCCAGCCGAGGCTGTTAGTTACCGCACTCCAGCCGATGAGGACGGGAGCCGCGCCGGCCGCCCCCCCGATAACGATGTTGTGGGTCGAGGTGCGCTTCAGCCAGAGCGTGTAGACGAACACGTAAAAAAGACAGGCCGCCACTGCGAGCGCTGCGCTGAGCAAGTTCACCGTGGCCCACAAGAAGACGAAGGCCAGGATCTCCAGACTTACGGCGAAGACCAAAGCAGATCGGGGCGTCAGCACCCCGGTGACGAGCGGACGGTTCTTGGTGCGCTCCATCAGTGAATCGATGTCGCGGTCTACGTACATGTTGATCGCATTGGCACCACCGGCCGCCAGGGTGCCACCCACCACGGTACAGATCATCAACCACAGCGGCGGCATGCCCTGCTCCGCCACCACCATCGTGGGAACGGTGGTCACCAGCAGTAGTTCGATGATCCTCGGTTTGGTAAGCGCCACGTACGCCGCCACACGGGCAACAGGAGAGACGGCGACCGCGGACACAACCGGTGAGGCTAGGGCTGACGTCCTCCCCGTGGCGAACCCTGATAGCGGCTAGTTGGAGCAGCCGGGCCTGTGGTCCGTAGCCTGAGAACCGTGCTTCGCATCCGTGGGTATCTCGCCGCCGTTTGGCGGGGCCCGCTCCGCCCCGAGACCTATCGAGTGATCACCGCCGTGGCGCTGGTGGCGGTCTGCGCCATTGTCGTGTCGGGGGCCGCCGTTCGCCTCACCGGCTCGGGGATGGGGTGTCCCACCTGGCCGGCCTGCGAGAGCGGTTCGCTGGTACCTCGCGGTGCCACCGGGAGCCACGGATGGATTGAGTTCGTGAACCGCACCTTCACCGGCGCGGTGTCGCTGGCGGTGGCCGTTGCCGTGCTCGGGTCGCATCGACGCCGACCGCGCCGCCGTGACCTCATCGGCTGGTCGTGGGGCCTGGTGGCCGGAGTGCTGGCCCAGGCCCTCCTCGGCGGAGTGGTCGTGCTCCTCCACGTCACCCCGATCGCCGTGGCGGGCCACTATCTGCTCTCGGCCGTCCTGGTGGCCAACGCGGTGATCCTCCACCACAAGGCCAGTGAGCCTGACGGGTCTCGCAGAGCCCGGGCGACCCCGAGCCTCCTGGCTCGCTCGCGAGTGTTGGTGGGCCTCGCCGGGTTGGTCCTGGTCACCGGCACCTTCGTCACCGGCAGCGGGCCCCACAGCGGCGACACGGCGGCCGACCGGCTTCCCTTCGCCGTCTCCACCGTCGCTCGGCTTCACAGCCTCACCGTCTGGGTCTTCCTGGCGACTGTGGTGATCGTGCTGCGCATGGTGAGCCGCGGCGACGCGGCGGCGTCCACGATCGGCCGAGGCCGCCTGCTCGTGGGCGCCATCCTGGCCCAGGGACTGCTCGGCTACGTACAGTATTTTGCGGGAGTGCCAGAGATCCTCGTTGGGGCCCACGTGATGGGTTCAGTGCTGGTCTGGGTGGCTACCCTCCGCTTCTACCTCGCCCTGACCGAGCCGATCCCTACCGTCACCTCTCCGGCCCCGCGTCGCCCCGTCGCCCCGGTGGCGGGCTGATGGCTGCCCCCATTCCGGCACCTGCCCCCGCCGAGGTCTTCCAACCCGTTGACGACACCCGCACCAAGCCCGACCAACCCTGGATCGTGCTGGTGTGGAACGACCCCATCAACCTGATGTCTTACGTCGCCTTCGTGTTGCAAAAGCTGTTCGGCTACTCGAGGGAGAAAGCCGACCAACTCATGCTCCAGGTTCACCATGAGGGCCGGGCGGTGGTGGCCAACGGGCCACGGGAAACCTGCGAACTCCACGTGTTCCGGCTCCACGAACACGGACTCTGGGCCACCATGCAGCACGACGCCTGATGGCTCAAATCCGGCGCCGCATCGCCCGCACCCGGCGGGGCACCTACCAACTGCGTCTCCCTGAGATCGAACAGGAACTGCTGAGGAACCTGGCGGCACAGTTGCGCGACATGCTTTCACTCGGCACGAATGACCCGTCCCTGCGTCGCCTCTTCCCCACCGCCTATCACGAGGACGCCGAACGTGATCGCGAGTACCAGCAACTCGTGCGCGATGAACTCCTCGCCCGCCGACTGGCGGCGCTCGCCACCGTGGAGGAGACCACCGCCCTGAAGGAGGTCACCGAGGAGCAACTCTCCAGCTGGCTCACTGTCCTCAACGACTTACGCCTCGTACTCGGCACGCGCCTCGATGTGAGTGAGGACACCAACGGGGTCGAGGGTGACGACGACAATCCCAATGTCACCGCCTATTCGATCTATGACTATTTGGGCTTCCTGCTGACCGTGGTGGTCGACGCGCTCGCCGAGGGGCTCCCGCCCCCCGTCGAATCCGAGGTTTGAAGGACGGGGAGCCGCTGCTAGTCTTTGCCGCCCCTACCCACAACGGGGCCAGCCCCCATCGTCTAGCGGCCTAGGACACCGGCCTTTCACGCCGGCAGCACGGGTTCGAATCCCGTTGGGGGTGCGGAATATGCAAAACAGTGAAGTTGCCACGGTCCCGTGGTGCAGTTTGGAGTGCACGCCGGCCTGTCAAGCCGGAGGTCGCGGGTTCAAATCCCGTCGGGACCGCTGAAGTTCGAGGTCGGGTAGCTCAGTTGGCAGAGCGCGCGCCTGAAAAGCGTGAGGTCACCGGATCGACGCCGGTTCCGACCACTCGAGAAACCACCGGCCAGGAGCCCTGCTCCTGGCCGGTGGTCTTTCTCCCCCCGCCTCAGCGGGTCAGGAAGCGGCGAGCCGGCTGCTCGATGAACCGTCGGCTCGCTTCGCCCGCCAAAAACGAGCCCACCAGCGCCAGGGCTATCCCCACCGCGGCCACGAGCGGAGGGCTCTGCAGGACCGGGCGCAACAGGCGGAGCACCTGAAGATGCCACAGATAGAAGCCATACGATGCGGCGGCCAGCGCCAGCAGCCACCGATGCTCAAGCCACCGATGGCGGGCGGTGCCCAAGGCCAGCGGGGCGAGGAGCAAGAAGCCCACCAGGACTTGCCCGAAGGACTGAGCCATCCGCTCCGGCCCCGGTCCGAAGGCCGGCGCGGTGGGACTGGGGCGCAACACCACCGTCATCATGATGAACGTCGCCAACGCCAGCGCGCCGCACAGACGCGGGTGGGCGGCGAGGCGCTGAATCCCCCGGGGCACGGCACCCAACCAGGTGGTGTACCGCGCATCGGCCTCGGCGGCCACGAGGAGCATCCCTACCGCGAACGTCGGTAGATATGGCGGTAGCACGCGCAGCGGGGCCGGGGTAGGGCCAAGGGAGATCAGCACGATGGCGAGGGCGCCAACGACCACCATGGCCAGACACAAGCCGACCCACGCATCGAGCGTCCGTCGTCGCTTCAGCACGGCCAAAGCGGCCAAGGGCACCACCAGGACATAGAAAGAAACCTCCACCACGAGCGTCCAAGACAACCGCAATCCGGTGCCACCCCCGTTGGCGAACCAACTGTCCACCAGAAACCCCTGCTTGAGCCACCCGCTCAAACCGTCCACCGTGCCGATCCCCAGCAGAACGGCCCCTACGAGTGCCAGCAGGTAGGCCGGCCAGATGCGGGCGACCCGGCGGCGCCAAAAATCAGCGAGCTGCACCGGGGGGCCGCCCGCCATGGCATGGGCCACTAGTGGGCGCGCCACCAAGAAACCCGACAGGATGAAAAAGATCTCCACACCGATGTCGGCATGACCAATTACGGGACTCAGCGAGCCCAATGCCGGAGTGCGCCAACCGGCGTGGAAAAAAAAGACCGACAGGGTGGCGATCGCACGCGCTCCGTCCAGTCCGGCCACCTTGGCCGACGAAGCCGAGGCGACCAGGGCAACCTCGAAGCCTTTGCGGGGGGATCCATCGACCACGAAGCCCATGTTACAAACCCACCGGACAACCCCCATTACTCCTCCACCGTCCGCACCCGGCGGCCGAGACGGGCAGACTGAGGTGATGAGACGTCTCGTTGGATGGGTGATGCGATTCGCGTCGATCATGACGCTGCGCCGAGTGGAGGTGGCCGGTCGGTCGCGTATCCCCACCGATCGGCCGGTCTTGGTGGTGGCGAACCACTTCAACGGAGTCATCGACCCGGTGGTGCTAACCGTTGCCCTACGCCATCTCCCTCGCTTCATCGCCAAGGACAGCCTGGCCAAGTTGCCGGTGGCGGGATTTTTTTTGCGCCGGGCCGGTGTGGTGTTCGTCCACCGGCGGGTCGATGGCGGGAGCGGGCAGGGCAACACCGACGCCTTCCGCGAATGTCACCAGGCCCTACGGAGGGCCGATGTGGTGGCGATCTTCCCGGAGGGAACCACCCACGACCGCCCCCACATGGATCCGCTCAAGACCGGGGCCGCCCGCATCGCACTCGGGGCCCGGGCCGCGGGCGCCACTGGAGTGGTCATCCTCCCCATCGGCCTCACCTTTCCCGACAAAATCGCTCTGCGGTCCTCAGCCCTGGTGCAAATCGGCGTGCCGATCGAACTCGACGACGCGATCGCTGCTGGCATCGGGAGCGACGATCAAGAAGCCGTACATCACCTCACCGCCATCATCGACGTGGGCTTGCGCGACATCAGCCCCAACTTCCCCGATATTGAAACGGCCCTCGCCCTCGACCAGGCTGCTCGCATAGCCCTCACCAGCCTCGAGCACCCCAACCATTCCTTAGCGGAGCGATACGCCCTAGCCCGATACCTCGGCACTGTGTCGGAGCAACACCAGCAGGCCATTCGCCGGGAGGTCGGTCGCTACACCACAATCCTCACCGGCCTGGCCCTCAGCGACGAGGACATCATCCGACCCACTAATCCAACCCGACTCCTCCGGTCCATCATCACCATCGCGGCCATCCTGGTGCTCCTCGGCGGGTTGGTGGCCACCACCGCCATGGTAAATATATGGCCGGCCGGACTGGTGATGATCGCCAGCAGCTTGGTGAAGAGCCCCGTCACGAAAGGGACCACCCGAATCGTCGTGGGACTAGTGGCATTCCCCACCGCGTGGATCCTCGCCGGCGTGCTCGGGGCCAACGGGTTCTTCGCCGTCACCCTTTTGATACTCACCTCAGCGGCGGGTGCCCTCGCCGCCATCTGGCTCGTGGAACGGGCCATGGCCCTGACCCACATGCTCATGCGCTGGCGGGCTCAGCGGGAACGGATCGGCACCGTGGCATGGACGGAGCCCGTGCGGGCCGACGTGGTGACGGCGGTTTCCGCAGCCTCCAGTGAGGACGGGCCGTGAGGGAGCATACTGCTCGTAACGATTGCGAAACGATCCGACTCGGGTGGATCGGCCAGCCCTACAACACCGCCTCGAGCTTGGCGTTTGCGCTGGCGGCGGTCCCGCTGTGGCGGGCTGCTCAACAACCCGGCGGCGCGGCCTGGGCCGGCGTGGCGGTAGCGGCCGCGTTCGAAGGCATCGGCAGCGCCGGTTACCACGGCCCCGGCGGCCCAGTGTCCAAGTTGATCCACGATGCGGGCCTCGCTGCCCTCGCCGTCACCACCGGTGGGGCGCTCATCACGGATCCCCGAGCCCGACTGCGACCCCTCTCGGTCGGGTTGGCGGCCGCGGCCCTGCTGGTCCATACGCTGAGCCGCACCGGGGGACCGTTGTGTCCAAGTCACCGCCAACTGCAGGGCCATGCCGTGTTCCATCTGCTGGCGGCGGCGGCCTTGGCCACCGCACCACCCCGGGCCCCCACCGCTGAAGCGCCCGCCGACTCACCGGCGGGCGAAGACCAGTAGCAACTCCAACTCACCGGTAGTCCCCACTGAGGCCGGGCCGCCGCTCGGATCGTCGATGCCGTAATCAGTGAAGGTGATCGGAATACTGCCGATGGCGGCCATCGAGTCGCCGATGCGGATGACTACGACCTCGAAGGTCACCGAGTTCGTCACGCCATGCATCGTGAGATCGCCGGTGGCCATCACGGTGATCTCGGCGCCATCAGTGGGCCACTCGTCCACCGCGATCGGCGTGCTGAGAGCAAAGTCGGCCGTCGGAAACACGCTGGTCTCCATGATGCGCCCCTCGAACTGAGCATCACGCATCGGCTCGTCACTGGCGAAGGAACTCACGTCGACCTCCACGCTGAGCGAATCCACCCCGGCCTCGGAGATCGTCGCTGTGCCCGTGATGCCGCGGGCCTCTCCGGTGGCTTCGGCGGCCTGTCCGAACAGCGTCTCCTGCACCCGGTATTGCACCGCACTCTGGCTGGTGACGGTCCAGAGACCCTCGAGGGTCGTATCGGCTTCGGTATCACTTGGGGTCGGATCCACGGCATCGAGGCTGAGCCGATCGGCGGGCTCGGCTTTGAACAGCGAGATGTACACCCGCGGTCCGGCGGTAACCGCCAACAACAGCACCACCACCACCACCGTCGCCATCGGCCATCGGAAACGGCGGAAAAAACTGGGTTGTGGGTCACGGACCTGGGGATCCATCGGTTGAGACTCCCACCTTTCGCCAGCCGACGAAATCCACCTCAGCGCCGGGATCCTGATCTTCTCACCTTCTTCACAGGCAACTCACAGGGATTGGCGCGATGCTGCTGCGGTGCCCCCCACCCGCGTGTTGCTCGTCGACGACGAAGACAACCTTCGTTCGATGCTCGAAGCCGCCTTGAGCCACTCCGGCTTCGACGTGCACCCGGTGACTAACGGCCGAGCCGCGCTGGAGGCGGTGCCCATCGTGCATCCCGATCTCATCGTGCTCGACGTGATGCTGCCGGACCTCGACGGATTCGACGTGTGCAAGCGTCTGCGGAGCTCCGGCGACCGAACACCGATCCTCTTCCTCACCGCCCGCGATGCCACCGAAGATCGCGTGCGCGGGCTCACCCTGGGGGGCGACGACTACCTCATCAAACCCTTCAGCCTCGATGAGTTGGTAGCCCGGATCACCGCCGTGCTGCGGCGCAGCGGTCATGACCGAACCAGCGAGGAACTCCGCTACGCCGATCTGGAGATGGACGACGAGGCCCACCTGGTGCTCCGGGCCGGCCGCGAGGTGCAACTCTCCCCCACCGAGTTCAACCTGCTGCGTTATCTGCTCGTGAACCAGGGACGCGTGGTGTCCAAGGCGCAGATCCTGGACCATGTGTGGGACTACGACTTCGGGGGCGACGGGGGCGTGGTGGAGACCTATATCGGCTACCTGCGCCGAAAGCTCGACATCTCCGAGCCCCCCCTCATCCAGACAATCCGCGGCGTGGGTTACACGCTGCGCGTCGCCCAATAGCCCACCGTGTCCCTTCGGATTCGCCTGATCCTCGGGGCGGTGCTCATCGCGCTGGTACTAGGACTAGCGGCGGTAACCATCGCCCGCACCACCGAGCGCCAACTGGTCGAACAGGTCGATACGCAGTTGCGGGGGGCCAGCGCCCGGGCCGCGGCACCACCCCGACGGCCAGCTCAAAACGCCGGGACGGGCGACCGGCTGAGTTCCCTCTACGTCGGGTTCGTAGACCGCGACGGCATTCTCCAAACCGCCTTCGCCCCCAACCTGGCAACCGACAACGGCCCCATCCCGGTGGTGAACGCCACCGACATCGCCGCCATGGCCGACGGCGATGTGATCACCGTTCCCAGCCGCGACTCGGCGGTGGAGTACCGGGCGCTCGCTCGCGATAGCCCCAACGGCACCACCGTCATTCTGGCCCTCCCGCTCGACGGGGTGGCCGATGCGGTGCAACAGCTCATCGTGGTCGAGTTGCTGGCGGGCATCGCGGTGATCCTGGTTTTGGCGCTCGTTACCGCATGGGTTATCCAACTCGGGGTACGTCCGGTGCAGCGAATGACCGAAACCGCCAGTGCCATCGCCGCTGGCGACCTCAGCCAACGCGTTCCCGAGGGAAACCCCGGCTCCGAGGCCGGCGAACTCGGCATCGCCCTCAACGAAATGCTCAGCCGGATCGAGGAGGCCTTTGAGCAGCGCCGCGCCTCCGAGGACCGGCTGCGACAGTTCGTAGCGGACGCGTCCCATGAGTTGCGTACCCCCGTGACCACCATCCGCGGCTTTGCGGAGCTCTACCGAACCGGGGGGCTGCCGCAATCCTCCGACATCGACGAGGCCATGCGCCGCACTGAGCAGGAAGCCATTCGCATGGGTTCCCTGGTGGATGACCTCCTGCATCTCGCCCGCCTCGATCAGGGTCGGCCCCTGGGCCACCAACCGGTGGAGTTGAGCCAACTCGCTCACGACGTTGTGCACGATGCTCTGGCCATGCATCCGAACCGGACGATCACAGTCATCGCTCCCGAGGCGGTGACGGTGACCGGGGACGAGGCTCGGCTCCGGCAAGTGGTCTCCAACCTCGTCACTAACGCCGTCTTGCACGCCCCGGATGCCGCCATCGAGGTGCGGATTCACGCCATCCCCACCGGCGCCGAGATCGAGGTGGCCGACGACGGCCCCGGGATGTCCGACGGCGATGCGGCTCGGGTCTTCGAACGCTTTTACCGGGCCGATGCATCACGCGTCCGCCAGCAAGGTGGTAGCGGCCTGGGCCTCGCCATCGTGGAAGCCACCGTGCGCGCCCACGGGGGTGACGTATCGCTCACCACAACGCTCGGCCAGGGCACCACCGTTCGGGTGGAACTACCCCACCAACCCCCAGTGGCCCAACATCGGCTGGACGCCGACTAGGCCAAACACCCAGGCGCAACCCGGAGGCCGACGCTGCGGCACTTAGGGGTCAACACTCAGGTTCCCTTCAGGTTCACCGGGCAAGGTAACGCCGAACCAACCACTAAGGAGCCCCCCATGAAGACCAACGGAAAGATCCTCGGAGCCATCGCCTTCTCCCTCGCCCTGGCGGGGGGCGGGATGGCGGGAGCGGTGATCGGTGTGCCCAGCATCTCCGGAGCGCAGGGCGAGCCCACCGAAACAACCCAGGCCGGCCACAACCGCCGGGCGCACCCGGACCGCCTCGCCACCGCCGCCGAGGCCATCGGCATCAGCACCGACGACCTCCGAGAGGCGCTGAAGGGCGGGCAATCCATCGCCGAGGTAGCCGAGGCCAACGGGGTAGAGGCCCAGACCGTGATCGACGCCCTGGTGGCCAAGGTCACAACTCATCTCGAGGGCCTGCTCGCCGAACTGCCCGACCGCATCGCCGAAGCCGTGAACCGCCAGGGCCCGCCCGACCATGCAGGCCCCGGTCAAGGTGGCCCCGGTCACGGTGGCCCCGGTCAAGGTGGCCCCGGTCAAGGTGGCCGGCGCGGACCCGGCCTGGAGGCTGCGGCCAGCGCCATCGGCATCTCCGTCGAAGACCTCCGTACCGCCGTGATGGGCGGCGACACCGTCGCCGAGGTAGCCGCCGCCAACAACGTTGAGGTGCAGACGGTGATCGACGCTCTCATCGCCGACGCCACCACCCATCTCAACCAAGCCGTGGCCGACGGCCATCTCAGCGAAGCCGACGCCGCCAAGCGGGCCGCCCACCTCAGTGAGCGCATCACCGCCATGGTGAACGGCACGATGAGCCCCGGTGGCCCCGGCCGCCAAGGACCCCCGTCTGACATGAACTGACCCACCCAGCAGCAGCGACGAGGGGGCACCGAGATCGGTGCCCCCTCGTCGCGTCTACCCCCAGAACGCGCGGCGTACCGCTAGGACGACAACAGTGTTCCGACGTCGGCGCTCACCAGCCAGAGCAGGGCCACCACAATCACGCTGGCCAGCACCGTGTAAGGCCAGCGGTAGCGGTGATCAGCACGCCAGAAGCGGCGGACCGACGCAATATTGGCCGCGATGGCGACCAACCCCACCACGATGCCGAGCACCGGTCCGATGCCAAATCTCAGCCCGACCAGAGGGGCCACGAAGGGCAAAAAGACGTAGCTGAGCAGGCACCTAGACGCCGAGATCAGCAGCGAGGTTTCCACCAAACCTCGGGCTGACGCGACCGAGGCGGGGGCGGCGTCAACCGGCAGGCGCAGGAGATGCCGCATCCGCCGATCACTGGCCGACCACTCGGCCGCCGTGGTGGTCGGAGCATCGACAGTGGGCACGGCGACAGGGTAGCGCCGGGGATCCCGGGTACCCAGCCCAGGTCTTAGACCATCGGCGGACGGCAGACGCCCTCAGCCACCGCGGCGGCCGCCACGTACTGGGCCACCAGGGGCCCCACCCGGGGGTCAAACACCGACGGCACGATGTAATCAGCCCGCACATCCTCGCCCACGACCTCCGCGATGGCACGAGCCGCTTCCAGTTTCATGCCCTCGGTGATCTTGGTGGCGCCCGCATCAAGCGCCCCCCGGAAGATACCGGGGAAGGCCAGCACGTTATTGATCTGGTTCGGGTAGTCGCTTCGACCGGTAGCGATCACGGTGGCTAGCCCATCGGCCTCTTCTGGCCGGATCTCCGGATCGGGGTTCGCCATGGCAAACACGATCGGATCTTTGGCCATCTTGCGTAGGTCCGATGCCGTGATCAGACCCGGGCCCGATACCCCCACGAAGACGTCGGCACCGGGAAGCACATCGCTCAGCGCGCCCTCGCGGCGATCCCGGTTCGTGTGCTCGGCAAACCAAAGTTTGGCCACATTGAGTTCGTCCCGACCTTCCCAGATCGCACCCTTGCGATCCACGCCGACGATCTCCGCCACTCCGGCGTTGAGCAGGATCTTGCTGATCGCCACGCCCGCCGCACCCACTCCGGCGATCACCACGGTGAGCGCGCTCATCGGCTTATCCACGATGCGCAGAGCATTTTCCAACGCCGCCAAGGCGACGACGGCGGTTCCGTGCTGGTCATCGTGGAAGACCGGGATGTCGAGAAGTTCCTTGAGGCGGTCCTCGATCTCAAAGCACTGCGGGGCGGCGATGTCTTCCAGGTTGATACCACCGAACACCGGGGCGAGACGCACGACCGTGTCCACGATCTCATCAGCGGAGTTCACGTCGAGGCAGATCGGGAATGCATCCACACCAGCAAAGTTCTTAAACAGGAGCGCCTTGCCCTCCATCACGGGCAGTGCGGCCGCGGGGCCGATGTTGCCGAGGCCCAACACGGCGGTGCCGTCGGTGACAATGGCCACGGTGTTCTTCTTGATCGTGAGCTCGTGCACGAGATCGGGCTGCCGTTCGATCGCCGTGCAAACCCGGGCCACCCCTGGGGTGTAGGCCATCGACAGATCGTCGCGGTCGGCTACCGGCATCCGGGCGAGTACCTCGATCTTGCCGCCGGCGTGCATCTCAAAGGTCCGATCCGCCGCCGTAATCACCTTGACACCGTCCACCGCCCCCACAGCATCGATGACCCGCTTGATGTGGTCCTCCGACGAGCAGTTGACGATCACATCCTCATCCAGGTGCGCGCCTCGTACGTCGAAGCCCCCAATGGCGGTGATATTCCCACCGGCCTCACCGACGGCGGTAGCCAGATGCCCGAGCGTGCCCGGACGGTTGTCGAGACGAACGCGCAGGTGAATCGAAAACGCGGCGGTGTTCGTGGGCATGGCGCAGGGTCCTGTCGTTGGGGCGAGGGCCACCGGGCCCAAGGGTCCACCGTACCCGCGGGCCTCGGCGCGCCGAAACCGGGGGAAGCCAACCATCGGTGCCCCACGCAAGAGCGCCCATGGCCGGTTATTCCGGTCGGAGAACGAGCAGAGGAGCGCGTGGGGGGCCAGGTGGATAACTTGCCACCGATGGTATTTCCGCTGTCGGTGATGGCCGATGACGACTTCGAGCAGGTGGCGTACCGCTACGACGCCGCCACCGGGCTTCGGGCCATCGTGGCGATCCACTCCACCGTGCTCGGTCCTGGCCTAGGCGGCACCCGATTCTGGCCGTACGTCAGCGAAGAGGAAGCCCTGATCGACGTCACCCGGCTGGCCAAGGGGATGACGTACAAGCACGCGGCGGCGGGCCTTCACCAAGGGGGAGGTAAGGCCGTGATCATCGGCGACCCCGCCCACCTCCGCAGCGACGAACTCATCCTGGCCTACGGCCGGTTCGTGGAGGGACTGGCGGGCCGTTACCTCACGGCGGAGGACATCGGGACCACCCAGGCCGACATGAACCTCATCGGCACAGTGACCTCACACGTCGCCGGTCGGAGCGAGGCCCTCGGCGGCTCCGGCGATCCCTCACCGGCCACCGCCCTCGGGTTGGTGTGGGCCATGCGAGCGGTGGCCGAACGACTTTGGGGCGAGGCCACCTTGGCTGATCGCCACGTGTGCATCGCCGGAGTGGGGAAAGTGGGCGGCGCCCTCGCCGACCACCTCCACGCGCAGGGGGCTCGCCTCACGGTGGCCGATATCCACCCCGGCGCCGTGGCCGCCGTGGTGCATCGAACCGGCGCCGCCGTAGTTGATCCCGACGTCGCTCATGCGGTCGAGGCCGACCTGTTCGCCCCCTGCGCACTAGGGGCTGGGCTCTCCGCCATCACCATTCCCGAGTTGAGCTGTCAGGCCATCGTCGGATCGGCCAACAACCAACTCGCCACCGCCCAAGATGCTCAGCGGATCCAAGACTCCGGCGTGCTCTACGCCCCCGACTACATCGTGAACGCAGGCGGAGTGATCAACATCGCCGAAGAAAAAGTCGGCTACGACCGCGACCGCGCCAACGAGCAGATCGCCCTCATCCACGACACCGTGATCACGGTGTTCGACCTCGCCGAGAGCGCCGGCATCACCACGGCGGCGGCGGCTGACCGGCTCGCCGAACAACGCCTCACCGAAGCCCTCAACCTTCGTAGGGAAAGCCCAGGTCCGGGGCAGTAACCAGCGCCCGCAGCGGGAGGCCGTACTCGGCCGCCATGGCTTCCACCGTGCCCCCGCGATCCACCACCGGGAGCAACAAGACCGCTTCAGCCTCGCCTTCGGTGCGCACCACTTGCGCGGCTTCGAGCATCGAAACACCCCGGGTGACGGCATCCTCGGTGATCACAACGCGATCGCCAGGCCGTAGGGCACCGGCGATACGACCGCCGCCGCCATGGTCCTTCGCTTCCTTGCGCACGCTGAAACTACGCAGGGGACGCCCGCGTGATGCGGCGATGGCGGCGATGCCGAAGGCCACCGCATCGGCCCCCATCGTCAGACCGCCGATCGCCGTGACGTCGGCGGGAATCACCTCCAAGGCGGCATCGGCCACCAAAAGCATTCCCGCTGCCCGGCAGGTGGTCTGCTTGGCATCGATAAACCAGTGGCTCTTCTTGCCGCTCTTCAGGGTGAAGTCCCCGGTGCGAACGCTGTACTCAAGAAGGTGCGCCACCAAGGCGGCGTGGGCGGATGAACTCATCGCTAGATCCTCTCCAAAAGGGTGCCGAGGGCGGGGCTCTCATCCCTACGCACGACCATGAGGGGCCCCTGTCTCAAAGAAAGCGAACCTCGCCTCGCCCGGGCACAATTCGACCGATTTCGGCGGCACGATGACCCTCCGTGCGCAACACGTCGAGCGTTCGATACACCTCATCGGGGGCCACCACCACCACCATGCCGATACCCAGGTTGAAAACCTTGCGCATCTCGTCGTCGCTCACCTCGCCCAGCCGTTGGATCTCACCAAAGATGCGGGGGGCTTCCCAGCGGGACGGATCAACTTCGGCGTCGGTCCCCTGCGGCAACACGCGGTTGAGATTCCCCGGCAACCCCCCGCCGGTGATGTGCGCCACCGAAGCGACCGCCACCGCACGCTGAAGGGCGGCAATGGCCGGGGCGTAGATCACCGATGGAAGGAGGAGTTCATCGCCGAGACTGTGCGGGGCCCCGGGATAGGCCGGTTCCGATAAGGACAATCCGGCGGTCTCCAACAGCACCTTGCGGGCCAGCGAGTAGCCGTTGGACCGCAATCCTGGCGAGGGCAGCCCGATGAGTACATCGCCGGGCCGCACGCTCTCTCCGGTGATGAGGCGGTCCCGTTCGACCACCCCCACCGCGAAGCCAACCAGGTCGAACTCCCCGGCCGCCATGGCGCCGGGGTGCTCGGCCATCTCTCCCCCGATCAGGGCACAACCCGCCTGACGGCACCCGTGGGCCACCCCTTCCACGAGTTGTTCGATGTGGTCGGGGTCGAGCTTGCCCACCGCGATGTAGTCGAGGAAGAACAGCGGCTCGGCGCCCTGACAAACAATGTCATCGACGCACATCGCCACGAGATCAACCCCGATGGTGTCGAAGCGTCCCACCGCCTGCGCAATGAGCGCCTTGGTGCCCACGCCATCGGTGGAAGACACCAGGACCGGATGCGTGTAGCGGTGTTGCGCGAAGGCAAAGAGCCCTCCGAACCCACCGATGTCGCCGATCACCTCAGGACGAAACGTGGACCGGACCTTGGACTTGATCCGCTCCACCGCCTCCTCACCGGCCGAGATGTTGACGCCCGCATCTTCGTAGCTCGTGCCCACCCTGGTCCGTACCCCTTAGTCAGTCGATCGCGGTCTGGATCGGGGCCGCCAACGGCTCAGCCGCCGGCGCCTCGAGAACATGCTTGCCGAGGGTGACCGAGACCGCCGTGGGGTAATCCCCCGTGAAACAAGCGTTGCAGAACCCCGCTCCCGGTGCGCCGGTGGAGGCCACCAGACGGTCGAGTTGCACGAAGGCGATGCTGTCGACGTTCAGGTACTCACGGATTTCGTCCACCGTGAGCGAGTAGGCGAGCAGTTCTGTGCGATCGCCAGTGTCGATGCCATAGAAGCACGACCACTTCACCGGCGGCGACGTAATCCGCAGGTGCACCTCGGTCGCCCCGGCCTCGCGCAGCATCTTGGTTAGTTGTTTCTGCGTGGTCCCGCGCACGATCGAGTCGTCCACCACCACGATGCGCTTGCCGGCCACGTTCTCGCGCAGCGGGTTCAGCTTCATCCGCACCGCCCGGGCCCGGAGTTCCTGACTGGGGGCAATGAAACTACGGCCGACGTAACGGTTCTTTACTACCCCCTGGCCATAGGGGATCCCACTGCGCCGGGCGAAGCCCTCGGCGGCGGGTACCCCCGACTCAGGCACCCCCATGACCATGTCGGCCTCCACGGGGGCCTGCTCCGCCAGTTGCTCGCCGATCCGCACCCGGGCCTGGTGCACGCTTTGGTTGTACAGCCGCGTGTCGGGCCGGGCGAAGTACACGAACTCAAAGAGGCACAGCCGCGGGTCGACACGACTGTCGGGGAACGGGCGGATCGACCGAGGGCCCGTCGCATCGATCACTACCATCTCGCCCGGATCGAGTTCCCGCACGAAGTGGGCGCCTACGATGTCCAGTGCCGGACTCTCCGAGGCGAGCACCCAACCGTCGTCGAGTTTGCCGAGGCACAACGGCCGGAAGCCGTTGGGGTCTCGCACCCCGATGATCCGAGACTGATCCATCACGACGAATGAAAAGGCCCCTTCGAGCCGGGGCAACACGCTGGCCAGGGCTCGCTCCAGATCGTCATCGGCGCTGTCGTCGGGCAGGTGGCCGAGGGCGTTTCCGATCAGTTCGGCCACCAGGTCGGTGTCGCTTGTGATGGTGCCGGGCAGCATCCCCCCCTCCTCGATCAGGGCTTCGGTATTGGTGAGATTTCCGTTGTGGCCGAGAGCGAAGTGCCGATCCCCTACCCCGCGGTACGCCGGTTGGGCGTTGCGCCAAGTGGAAGACCCGGTGGTGGAGTACCGGCAGTGGCCGATGGCCAGGATGCCCTCCAGGCCGGCCAACGTGCGGTCGTCGAACACGGAGGCCACCAGGCCTTGGTCCTTCACGACGGTCACATCGGACCCGTCGCTGACAGCCATACCGGCCGCCTCTTGACCACGGTGCTGCAGGGCGAAAAGTCCCAGATACGTCAGGTGGGCTACGGGTTGGCCGGGGCTGTAGATGCCAAAGACACCGCAGGCTTCCTTCGGGGAATCGTCATCGTGAGCGACATCGTCGTACGGCTCACCGGAGGACACGTACCCAGTCTGCCAGGTAAGGAGGGGCAATCTGGTCATCGGCAGCCATCCCACTGCGCCACACCGGGGTGACCCGCCTCTGCCCGTCACTATTTCTTCAACGATCGCGCTCTCAGCGGTAGCCTTTCCCGGGCATGAGCGACCACTCCAACTCCCCCTGGGAACCGGCGCAGGCGTTCTGGCTCGATCGCCGGGTGGCCGTCACCGGGGCCACCGGTTTTCTCGGCTCCCACCTCGTGGGGATGCTCACCGATGCCGGGGCCCATGTGGTGATCCTGGAGCGGGATCAGGTGGAACCAACCGAGATCGCCACCAAGTGGCTCGAGCGGGTGGCCATCGTCACCGGCGATGCCACCGACCAGGCCCTTCTCGAACGCCTGCTCGGGGAATACGAGGTGCAAACCGTCTTTCACCTCGCCGCCCAGACCCAAGTCCAGGTGGCCAACCACAACCCCGTCTCCACCTTTGAATCCAACATCAAAGGCACCTGGTCGCTGCTGGAGGCCGTGCGCCGCACTCCCCACATTGAACAGGCCATCTGCGCCAGCAGCGACAAGGCCTACGGAGCCCAGCCCACCTTGCCCTATGAGGAGACGATGCCGCTCCTCGCCGTCAACCCCTACGATGTGTCGAAGGCCTGTGCCGACCTGATCACTCAGACCTACCACCAGCGCTGGGGCACGCCCGTGGCGATCACTCGCTGTGGCAACTTTTTCGGGCCAGGCGACATGAATTGGGAACGCCTGGTGCCCGGGACCATCCGGTCGCTCCTACGGGGGGAGCGACCGATCATCCGGTCCAACGGCGCCCTCATCCGCGACTACCTCTATGTGGTGGACGGGGCGCTCGCCTATCTCCGCCTCGCCGAGGCCATGGCATCAGACCCCGGCCATCTCGGGGAGGCCTACAACTTCTCTACCGAAGGGCCGCTGTCGGTGCTCGAGTTGGTGGCCTGCATCCAGACCGCCGCCGGTACCGATTTGGTTCCCGACGTGCGCGATACCGCCACGAACGAAATCGATGCCCAACACTTGTCGGCCGCCAAGGCCCGGTCCCGGCTCGGATGGCAGCCGAACCACACGGTGCAAGACGCCCTCATCGAGACCGTGCGTTGGTACGCATCCCATCTCGGGTGATGAGCCCACCGATCGCAGGAAGTTCCGGGCCATGGGGCCCATAGCGGTGGTGGGCGCCGGCGGCTTTGTGGGCGGTCGCCTCGTGCAGCACCTGCATCAGACCGGGGCCGAGGTGGTACCCATCAGTCGCCGCCCATGCTCGTGGCTCGGCGATGGCAATATCGCGCTCGACCTGATCGAAGAACCGGCCTCCGCAGTCGATCGTGCCATCGCTGGCGCGTCCGTGGTGGTCGATCTCGTGGGCCACAACGAGGTGGTGGCGGCCAACGAACCCGAGCGGGCCCTCACCGAGACGGTGACCATGACCCATCGCCTCGCCGAGGCCATCCACCGAGCCGGCACCCCCCGGGTGGTTTACCTCTCCAGCGTGCACGTCTACGGAGCCGCCCTCGAACCCGGCGCAGTGATCACCGAAGACACCGTGCCTCGGCCCCGGTCCGGCTATGCCATCGCCCGTCTCACGTCGGAACACGTGTTGACCAGTCGGCTGGCGGGGGCCGCCGACGTTGTGGCGCTGCGCCTCACTAACTCGGTGGGCGCGCCCGCGAGCCCCGCACTGGATCGGTGGAGTGCCCTCGTCAATGATCTCTGCCGGCAGGCGGCTCGCTCCGGACGCCTGGTCTTGAATAGTCCGGGGCTGCAGCAGCGTGACTGGGTGAGCCTTGGCGACGCCTGCGGGGCCATCGAAGCGGCCTGCCACCCCACCACCGTGCCGGCAGGCACCTACAACCTCGGCTCGGGCGTCACCAAGTCCGTG
Organism: Acidimicrobiia bacterium; assembly: GCA_009694375.1. Taxonomy (NCBI): domain Bacteria; kingdom Bacillati; phylum Actinomycetota; class Acidimicrobiia; species Acidimicrobiia bacterium. The sequence continues at coordinate 324 of SHVB01000018.1, read as the reverse complement.
CGGGCCATGGCGGAGGAGGTGGCCGATGCGTGGAATGCGATGACCCAGCAACGCCCCGTGATCGAGGCACCGCCGGCCCTGGAGGCCGCTCCCGAGCCCTACCGGGTGGATAGCCACCGCCTGACATCGCTGGGTATCCGCCTCGACACACCCATCGCCACCGCCGTCGCGGAAATGGTGAAGTTCTGCCTCGTCCACCGAAATCGCCTCATGCCATAGCGCAGAGGCTTACGCTGGCCGGGTGACAGAGATCCAAGGGGTGCGGGTCACCCCCCTCCAGCGCATCCCCGATGAGCGCGGTGCCGTGCTGCATATGCTGCGCGA
>SHVB01000017.1 GCA_009694375.1 Acidimicrobiia bacterium | reverse complement strand
ATGCCCCCGCTCTTTCCAGGTTCACCACGAGACGACGATCTCGATCATCTTGGGCCTGGAGCAGGACGAAGCGCACCCGATAGCGATCCTGAAGCTCGCCTCGCCGTTCCCGGGAGGTAGCCGGATCAAGGAATTCGCGCTGAGCCCGCAGCCGCTCATCCGCATCGGCCACGAAGGGACGGGCCACGCTGAGGGCGAGCGTACGACCCGCCAGCGCCGGAATGACCCGGGTGTCGGCGAGTCGAGAGCCCACCACCACCTCGTTCGGTCCGACCCGACCCACCAGGAAGTCGTAGCGTTCATCAGGTCGGACCAACTCCTCGGACCCGCTGATCGAACCCGGCAGCAGCGGCCCTGGAACCATTCGGATGATCCCGCCGCGAGAGGTAGCCAGCCCCGCCACGAGCAGGCCCACCAGCACCACCACCCCGATTCTTTCCCCCCTACTGGCGGAGCGCTCCGACCAGCTCGCCTCGACCCTTCCCACCCCATCGGCTAGGGCCATCACCAAAACCACCACGACGAACGCCAGCGCGCGTCCATAGGTGGACTTGTCCAGTACCGCTCCGACGGCGTAGAGCCCCAGCGCGCCCCCCAGCCACAGCCCTAGTAGGTCCCGCCGATCCTCTCGGGTCCGGCGCAACACCACCACCAACCCGAGCAACATGGGGAAAACACGCAGCAGCACATCGGTGTACATGGCCTGGTTCAGCGACTCCAACCCGGAGGACTCCGTCAGCAACTGAGCTAGCGAGTAATACGGCCACAGCAGACATAGCCCTAGCGCCAGCGCCAATGCGGCGCCGAAGGAGGCCAAAGAACGCACACCGGCGCGCCAACTGATCGCCACACCGACCAGGGCCGGAACTAGCCAGGAGGCCGACAGCGGATGCACGAGCACCACCGTGGCCGCACCGATAGTTACCGCCAACAGGAGTGCGCGCCGTCCGCCCCGCGAGTAGCGCACCGCTGCCACCAGCGTCGCAAAACCCACTGCGGTGGCGAACGTCGACGGGTAGGGGGCGACGAAGCCGATTGAGTTGAGCCCGAAGAACCCGCTGTACCGATAGGGAGCCATGCCCCAGAGCGCCAACAAGAACACCAGCGCCCAAAACGGCGCCCGGACATTGTCGGTTACCTCCAGCACGAGCCGCTGCAGTGCTCCCAGCAGGAAGGCCACGTTCAGAATTGCCGCTACCGACAAGACCGCCACAGCCCCCCCGCCAGATGCTTGGCCCACCAGAGCCAGGGCAACGGTGTACGGAGAGAAGCCCGGATGAGTAGCCGGCGACAGCAGTTGTGGATGGGTTGGATCGAACGGGTGCGCCATGAGTTCACGCACCACCGCCACGTGCTCCCACATGTCCGTGGACCATTGCCCGTTCAGGGTCTGTGAGCCGACGAGCACGAGAACCACCGCCGCCAACAGGCCGTAGCGGTGACGCCCCAGCCAGGTCTTCGGGGTCGTTCCGACTGGACCCAGAACACCAACCGGGGCGTGGCTCTCCACCTCCGTTGGCGTCACCACCACGCGTGCATCATCAGTGCCCGTGAGTAGCGCAGGCATGGCCGTCGGCCTCTAAACCAGCGAACGGACCGCAAAGACGTGGAATCAGCCACCCCTGCAACATGGATGGAGCGACCATCGGAGTGGCGGCCATCGCCCGGCCCGGGTTCAGGAAGTACAGGGACGACGCCACCTGCTTGGACCCCGTGCCGTTCTTCTTGACCACGATCGACTCAATACAGGATGGATCCCGCTTGATGCCGTGGTTCAGGTACGACGAGTTGCTACAACACTCGAAGCCAAAATCGTGGCCATCACCGATGGACCGGCAGCCCGAAGATTCCGCGGCCTCCCCCGTTGGGAAGGCAACCATGGCCGCAGTCACTCGCGAATCATCCAGAGAGACGACGGGTCCAGTGGGCAGCACCGTTCCCAAATTGCTGGAGATCGTGGCGGGGATGGGGGTGGGGACACGGTGTTCATTGACGCCCTTTGTTCCAGTCGTCGAACCCTACCGCGGCCCCCGGCGACCGGAGATCAGGCCCGGGGTGCCGCAATCTGTGGCCTAGCTCCGGGGGGGAGGCTCGAACTCCCGACAAATTGATTAACAGTCAATCGCTCTACCAGCTGAGCTACCCCGGAAGGAATTGTGAACAGTAGCGGGCGGGTCTCGCCGAGAGCCACCTTTCCCCCGACGGCACTACTCGCCGTCGAGATAGTCCCTGAGTTTCTGGCTGCGCTGGGGGTGCCGGAGCTTGGCCAGCGTCTTCGATTCGATCTGACGGATGCGCTCTCTCGTGACGCCAAATTCCTTGCCCACTTCCTCCAGCGTGCGGGCTTGTCCGTCATCGAGGCCAAAGCGCAGTCGCATGACCGCCCGCTCTCGGTCGTTGAGGCCATCGAGGGCCGCGATCACGGCTCGATTGAGCATGCCCCGAGTCGCGGCATCACCCGGGGTCTCGGTGCCGTGATCCTCGATGAAGTCCGAAAAAGTGGAATCCTCCTCGCTGCCCACTGGCGTATCCAGCGAAAGGGGATCGAGGTTGATGCGCTGAATCTCCCGAATACGGTCCTCGCTGAGGTCCACGGCGGCGGCGAGTTCTTCCACAGTGGGCTCGCGCGTCAACTCCTGAGCCATCTCCCGTTGTACTCGGAGCACCCGATTGATCAACTCCACCATGTGTACCGGTATGCGGATCGTGCGAGCCTGATCCGCAATGGAGCGGGTGATGGCCTGACGAATCCACCAGGTGGCGTAGGTGGAGAACTTGAACCCCTTCGTGTAGTCGAATCGCTCGACGGCCCGCATCAAGCCAAGGTTTCCCTCTTGGATGAGGTCGAGGAAGGCCATGTTCCGACCGACGTAGTGCTTGGCGATCGACACCACCAGGCGCAGGTTCGCCTCAATCATTACCTCGCGAGCATCCTCCCCCCGGCGCACGGCTCGTTGGGCCAACCGGCGCTCGTCGAAGGAAAGGCTGGCGAGGTCACCCCCCGCCGCCAGATCAGCCAGTCGAGTCGCCGCCAGACCACCCACCTCGATGCGGCGGGCGTATTCCACCTCTTCGGGCCCGCTCAACAGCGGAACCCGGCCGATCTCCTTGAGGTACATGCGCACGGGATCAGCACTACCCTCGCCGAGGACGGACCCCGCCGCCTTCAGGGTGCGACGCCGGACCGCCGCAGAGCGCGCCGGTCGCACACCGCCGAGTTCCGGACCGTCCTGCTCGAAATCGCTCAGGGCATGCTGGGCATCGCTGGCCGGTTGGGCGACCCCATGGTCCTCAGGACCCGAGCGTGCCGGAAGCGGAGCGGGGTCCGGTGGCCCGTCATAGTGATCACGCACCGACTCATCGATGATGACACCCGCTTGGGCTAGCCCAGCGCGCACCTCTTCGATCAACTCGGGTGTGAGGTCTACCGTCCGCAACACGAACAGCACGTCGTCCATGGTGAGCGTGCCCGCTATCCGCCCTTTGTCTAACAAGACCTGCAGATAGACCGCCGGGTCAGTCCATCGGCTCGCTGCCGGCATCGAGTTGGTCACTTCGCTCTTCTCCCCCCGGCAGGCCGATGTCGCTTTGCCCCCCCACGAAGGTTACCAACGCTTCCGCCGCAGTCCTAGCGGCAATTGGGTCACGGAGCTGGTCGATGATCCGAGTGAGCCATAACTGCTCAGCCAATAGGCTGGCGTCCTCCGGCGCTGCCGCCACGCGCACGGCGAGTTGGGCCACGTCCCGGCGAGCCCGTTCGGTGAGAAATCGCACCACCGCATCAAACGGCTCCGCCTGGAGTTCCTCGGTGGCCAGTCGACCGAGGAGGTCCGCTACGCCCGGGTCGGCGGCGCTGAGGGCATCGGACACCGTGGAGTGAGCCATGAGCACGCGGAAAGTGGCGGCGTGAAGTTCGCTCGTGAACAACTCCTCGTACCGCACCCATGGCTCCACGGCCTCCCACTGGTGGATCACGTGGCGGAGTATCTCCAACTCGGGGCCATCGCGCTCATCGCGAGCCCGCGCTGGCGCGGCCCGCGATTCCAGCGCCGGGATGGGGCCGCGTCGATCCCCCGGCCGCCCCCGAGGAGCGGGAGCAGGTTGGCGGAGCATGTCGCGAAGCTGATCGTGCGACACCCGAGTGCGACCGGCCACCTCCATCAGGTATTGATCTCGCACGAGGTCGCTCGGATGTTCTCGAATCACCTCAATCGCCGCTTCGGCCGCTCGGGCCCGCCCCTCCACCGTGGCGAGGTCGGCGGCGGTAAGCACCCGTTCAACCCGAAACTTGAGGAAGGGCACGGCCTCCTGCACGGCGCGGGCCAAACGATCTGGATCGCTGGAGGCCAGATCGGCCGGATCGACCCCGGGAGGTAGATCGGCCACCGTCACTTCGATCTCGTGATCTTTTTCCCACTGGTAGAACCGATCGGCGGCCGCCTGACCGGCCGAGTCGGCGTCGAAGGACAACACCAACTTGCGGGCGTAGCGCCGCAGCAGTTTCACGTGGTCCTCGGTAAGAGCGGTGCCGCAAGTGGCTACGGCGGCGGGGAATCCAGCCCGAGCGAAGCCGATCACGTCGGTGTACCCCTCGCACACGATGGCACGGTCGTCGGTCACGATACGCGCTTTGGACCAGTTCAAGGCATAGAGCAACTTCGATTTTTGGTACAGCGCCGTTTCGGGAGTGTTCTTGTACTTCGGTCCCTCGCCCCCTGGCATCACCCGTCCGCCGAAGCCCACCGCGTCGCCATTGGCGTCAAAGATTGGAAAGAGGATCCGGGCCCGGAAGGCGTCGGTTTGCCGATCATGCCGATTGAGGTAGCCCAACCCTGAATCCCGAACGATGTCATCGGGAAGTTTGAGGGCCTTCACCAATTCGCTCCATCCCTCCGGGGCCCACCCCACTCGAAAGGCCCGCACTTCCTCGCCGCTCAAGCCCCGTTCCCGAAGGTACTTACGGGCCACGGCGGCATCGGGGGCGGAGAGCAAACGCTGGTGGTACCACTCGACTGCTTGTTCCACGGCCGCCACGAGTTGATGGCGGCGTTGGCGCGACTCTCCTTCACTCTGGTCGGAATAGCGCAGGGTGATGCCGGCCCAACCGGCCAGAAGCTCCACCGCCCCCACGAAGTCCAGGTGCTCTACCTCTCGCACAAAAGTGATCACATCGCCTCGCACCTGACAGCCCCAGCAGCGGTAGAGGCCGAGTTCCTGATTTACATTGAACGATGGCGTCTTCTCGCCGTGGAAGGGACAGAGGCCAACCCATCGCTGACCGGAGCGCCGCAACTGGGTGTACTTGGTGATGACCGCCACGATGTCAGTGGCCGCCCGGAGTGCTTGGATGTCGTCATCAACGATGCCCATTGAGCCCGAACGGTAGCGGGGTCGCGTCCGGCGGCATTTGCTCCGGGTCGAATCGCCCCAGGATTTGGGCCATCGTCACGATTTCATCGGGGCCCGCCAAGCCGAGGCTGGCCGCCAAGCGCGACCGGACACGGCCGACACCGATGCCCTCCGCGTCCAGATCGGCCAGCGTGACGGCTCCGTGGCGCTTGGCCAGGCGCTCGCCGTCGGGTCCGCGCACCAGGGGCACATGGGCCCACTGGGGCCGGGGTCGGGCCAGAAGATCGAGGAGCAACGCCTGGCTCGAGGTGGCCGCTAGGAGATCATCGCCGCGCACCACCTCGGCCACCTGCTGATCATCGTCATCCACCACCACGGCGAGGTGATAGGCCGCCACCCCGTCGTTGCGCCGCAGCACGATGTCATCGGCACGTTGAGTCACCACGCCACGCCAACGATCAACGATGGTTATCACCTCTCCTTCGGACCGCAGACGCCAGGCCGCGGGGGTGCCCGCGTGCACCCGGTGGGCCGCTTCGTCGGCGCTGAGGGTGCGGCAGGTGCCGGGGTAGGTGCCCGGCATTCCGTGCGGCGCCACCGTGGCTTCCCTCACCTCGCGGCGACTGCAGAAGCAGGGGTAGGTGAGATCGCGCCGGGCTAGGTCCTGAAGCACCGCCTGGTGCTCACCGGCGCGCTGCGATTGCCGCACCACCGGTCCATCCCAGTCCAGGCCGAGGGCAGCGAGGTCGGCGAGTTGGGTCACCTCATGCTCTCGCCGACTGGTGATCGGGTCGAGATCCTCGATGCGCAGGATGAACTGACTCTGGTCGCTGCGGGCGCACAGCCAAGCCAGCATGGCCGTGCGAAGGTTCCCGAGGTGCAGTGGTCCCGACGGACTCGGGGCAAAGCGACCGGTAGGCACCGAGGGCTAGACCTCAGGGGTGGGTTCGCCACCGACGAGGCCTTGCCCTTCGCCTAGTTGGTCGTCGAGCGCATCGCCGGGCCCGTCCCCGTCGGGGCGGTCGAACGTTATCGACGCAATCATGGACACTGTCAGCACCAACACGATCGCCCCCAACGACACCCCTATGGGCACGTGATACCACGGTGACACCAGCATCTTCATGCCCACCAGAGCCAGGATGACGGCCAAACCGGGCTGGAGGTAGCGGAACTTCTCCCGGGCCCCGGCGAGAACGAAGTACAGCGCCCGCAACCCAAGGATGGCAAAGGCGTTGGAAGAAAAGATGATGAAGGCGCTTTCGCTTACGCCCAACACGGCGGGAATCGAGTCGAGGGCAAAGATCAAATCGGTCGTCTCAATCACGACGAGCACGGAGAAAAGTGGCGTGGCCAACCTCTTCCCGTTGACCACGGTGAACAACGACTGACCGTGATATTCGGTGGTGGAGGGCACTCGGCGCTGAATGAACTTCAACATCGGATTGTTCTCGGGATGTGCCTCTTCCTCGCTGTGTTGCATAAGGCGAACGGCCGTGAAAATAAGGAATCCTCCGAAAAGCAAGAGGACCCACTCGAAGCGCTCTACTAACTCCACGCCCACCAAAATGAAGAAGAAGCGCATCACCAAGGCCCCGAAGACGCCCCAGAACAGCACCCGAAACTGATAAGCGGCCGGCACCGCGAAGTACTGCAGAATCACTGCCCAAACGAACACGTTGTCTACCGAGAGGCTCTTCTCGATGAGGTAGGCCGAGATGTACTCCCCCGCCGCCTCCCCGCCCCAGGCCCCCCACACCACGAACGTGAAAGACACCCCGATGGAGATCCACACGGCCGATTCGATCGCGGCCTCCTTCACGCTGATCACGTGCTCTTCGCGGTGCAGTAGGAGCAGGTCGGCGAGGAGCAACACTGAGATCGTGGCCAGAAAGGCAACCCAGGCCCAGAGCGGCACCGAGAAACTGCTGAAGTCGCTGGTACTGGTCTCGGCGACGAAACGTACGGCGGCGATCATGGGAGGGCTGCGGAATCCTGGCGGCTAGTGGAGTGGGACTGGGCCATAATCGCCTGCGCCACCACCAAACGCACAATTGGCAACCGGAACGGCGAGCACGACACGTAGTCCACCCCTGTCGCTACGAAAAAGTCGATCGATTCCGGATCGCCACCGTGCTCGCCGCACACCCCCACCTGCAGGGCCGGATGGGCCGCTCGCCCCCGTTCGGTGGCCATCGCCACCAACTCGCCCACCCCGTCGACATCGATTGTCTTGAAGGGGTTACCCGGGAGCAGGCCCTGGGCCAGATAGGCCGGCATCAGGCGAGCCTCCACGTCGTCACGACTGAAGCCGAAGGTCATCTGGGTCAAGTCATTGGTGCCGAGTGAGAAGAAATCGCATTGCTCGGCCAGGTCACCAGCGCGCAGCGCGGCTCGGGGCGTTTCGATCATCGTGCCCACGCTGATCTCGGGGGCTGCCCCCTGGGGGCCAACCGACGCCGCGATGGCTTCCCGCACCCAACCCCGGGCCAGGAGCAACTCTTCTACCGTGGCGGTCAGTGGAATCATGATCTCCACCACCGGGGAGAACCCACCGGCCTGTCGCTCCAGGGCCGCCTCCACCAGAGCCCGCACCTGCATGGCATAGAGCCCGGGGTGGAGTACCCCGAGGCGCACCCCCCGGGTGCCCAGCATGGGGTTCTGCTCGTGCCATTCCTCCACCGCCTCGAGCAGATCCGCCTCCTTAGGGGTGAGTCCTTCGGCGGCTTGCTTTACGAGCAGATCAGTCCTCGGGGGGAGGAACTCGTGCAGTGGCGGGTCCAGGAGTCGTACCGTGATCGGGAGCCCATCCATGGCAGTGAGGATCTCCAGAAAGTCGGCCTTCTGGGCCAATCGCAGGCGTTCGAGAGCCTCGAACTCCCCTTCGGGGGACGCCGCCAAAATGATCGCTCTCAGGATCGGCAGACGATCCTCGGCCAGGAACATGTGTTCCGTCCGGCAGAGCCCGATGCCCTCGGCACCAAAGGATCGGGCCAGCGCCGCATCGGTCGCCGTATCAGCATTGGCACGTACGCTCAGCCGACCCCGGCGCAGATCATCGGCCCACCCCAACAGCGTGGCGAAGGCTTCGGGGGGCTCGGTGATCTCGACGGTCATCTCCCCGAGCACAATCTCGCCGCTGGCCCCATCGAGCGAGATGACATCGCCCTCTCCCACAGTGATCGCTCCGACGGTAAAACCGTTCTCCGTGATGGTGAGGGAACTCGCCCCTACCACCGCCGGGATGCCCCACCCCCGCGCCACGACCGCCGCATGGCTCACCATCCCACCACGCGCAGTGAGTACCCCCTCAGCCACCTGCATCCCGTGAACGTCCTCCGGTGAGGTCTCTTTGCGCACCAGAATCACCGGCTCACCCCGATCGGCGGCGTCAACCGCGGCATCAGCACTGAAGTAGGCACGCCCCACCGCGGCGCCCGGCGAGGCCCCGAGACCGGTGGCGATCACCGGCTGATCACACACGGCGAAGTGCGCGTGCAACACCCCATCGAGGTGGTCAGGGGTGATGCGCTTGACCGCCTCGGCCCGCGTGATTGTCCATCCCTTCCCCGCTTGGGTAGTCATCTCCACGGCCATGCGGAGTGCCGCCGCTCCCGTGCGTTTCCCCACCCGAGTTTGGAGGATCCAAAGTTTCCCCTGCTCGATGGTGAACTCCACATCACACATGTCGCGGTAGTGCCCTTCGAGGCGGGCAAACACCTGGCGCAGTTCGGCATAGGCATCGGGAAAGGCGCGCGCCAGCGCCTCGAGATCATCGGTGGTGCGAACCCCGGCCACCACGTCTTCTCCCTGCGCGTTTAGAAGAAAGTCGCCGTAGGGTTCATCGGCTCCCGTAGCGGCGTTGCGGGTGAAACCCACCCCGGTACCGGACCGGTCGCTTCTATTGCCAAACACCATCGCCTGCACGTTTACCGCCGTACCGAGATCATGGGGAATGTGCTCGCGATCGCGGTAGGTCACTGCGCGCGCGCCACCCCAGGAACGAAACACCGCTTCGATCGATTCCCGCAGTTGTCGCTCCGGCTCTTGGGGGAAGGGCCGACCCGTTTTCTCCTCTATCCACCCATGATAACGGGCACACTGGCCCTTTAGCGCCTCCACCCCCGCGCCGGGGGCGTCATCAGCCAAGAGCCCTACCTCGCTCTCTTTCTCCTCAAGATTGAGCACGATGCGCGCGTAGATGGAGAGGAACCGGCGATAGGTGTCATAGGCAAAAACGGCATCGCCGGTGCGGGCCGCGAGACCCTCAACGGCGGCATCGTTGAGACCAAGATTCAGGACCGTGTCCATCATCCCGGGCATGGAAAACTTTCCGCCTGATCGAACACTGACGAGTAGCGGATCGTACGGGTCGCCCAGGCGCTGACCCACCCGCTCCTCGATCTGCGCCACCGCCGCGGTTACCTCGGCGTCAAGGCCGTCGGGCCATCCGTTCTCGAGGTAGTCGGCGCAGGTAGTAGTGGTGATCGTGAACCCCGGTGGCACGGGAAGTTCCAGGACTGATGTCATTTCCGCCAGGTTGGCGCCCTTGCCGCCGAGCAGCTCCTGCATGTGCATCGGTGCCGCAGAATGTGGATGGGCAAACGGGAAGAGAAGCGGCATTTCCTCAGTGTATTTGGCTACGACAAGCCGCCTCAGAACCGGATCGCCTTGTCAATACGCGCAACGATCGCCTCACCCACGGGAGGGCTTCCGGCGATCGCTGCTGGCGAGGGCTGGGCGGGCGGGAACAGCCCTCGTTGACCCAACACTACGAAGGAGAACGGGGCCCCGCAAGGATACTCTGGCTCAGGTCAGCAACCCATGAATCCGTGCCACGAGATCTGCGATCGGCACCCGTGTCTGCAACATCGTGTCACGGTCACGCACAGTAACGGAACGGTCATCGAGGCTTTCGAAATCCACGGTGATGCAGAAGGGGGTGCCCACCTCGTCCTGGCGGCGATAGCGGCGGCCGATGGCCTGGGTCTCGTCGTAGTCACACATGAAATGAGGGGCGAGCAACTGGAACACCTCTCTGGCTACCGGGGTGAGGGTGTCTTTCTTCGATAGCGGGAGCACCGCCACCTGGTACGGGGCGATGCGGTGATGGAGGCGCAACACCGTGCGAGCCTCACCGTTGACCTCCTCCTCGGCGTAGGCGGCCATGAGAAAAGCCATCATGGTGCGGGTGGCCCCCGCCGCCGGCTCGATGACGTGCGGCACGTAATGCTCGTTGGTGGTCTGATCGAAAAACTCCAGCCGCGCCCCGGAGGCCTCGGCATGGGCTTTGAGGTCGAAGTCGCCTCGATGGGCGATGCCCTCGAGTTCGTCGAAACCCCATGGGAAAAGGAACTCCACGTCGGAGGTGGCGGAGCTGTAATGGGAGAGCTCAGTGGCGTCATGGGGACGCAGACGCAACTGCTCGGCGGGGATGCCGTGCTCGAGGTACCAGTCGTAGCGCTGCTGGCACCAATACTCGTACCACTGCTGGCTCTCCGCGGGCGGTACGAAGAACTCCATTTCCATCTGCTCGAACTCCCGCGTGCGGAATACGAAGTTTCCTGGGGTGATCTCGTTTCGGAACGATTTACCCACCTGGGCAATGCCAAAGGGCGGCTTCTTGCGTGATGTTTCGAGCACGTTCTTGAAATTGAGGAACATCCCCTGCGCCGTCTCCGGTCGCAGGAATACCTCATGACCCGCACCCTCCACCGGGCCGGCGTGGGTCTTGAACATCAGGTTGAACTGCCGGGCTTCGGTGAAGGAGTCCTTCGTGCCGCAACTGGGGCAGTTGGAGGGGTCGTCGAGTTTGTCGAGCCGAAACCGTTCCTGGCAGTTCTTACAATCCACCAGGGGATCGGTAAAGTTGGCCAGATGGCCCGACGCTTCCCAAACCGCGGGGGGACTGAGGATGGCAGCATCGAGTCCCACAATGTCGTCGCGCAGTTGTACCATCGACCGCCACCAGGCGTTTTTTACGTTGCGTAACATCAGCACCCCGAGGGGGCCGTAGTCGTAGGTGCTGCGAAACCCGCCGTAGATCTCGGCGCTGGGGAACACGAACCCGCGCCGCTTGCACAGGTTCACAATCTTGTCGAAGAGTTCAGGATCAGGCGCCAAGGACATGAGTGACGACACTACCGGCCCGGCCCGCCGGGTCGTTGAACAGCACCCCATAGCCGCCCAGTGTTAGAACCAACCGGTGACCTTCCCGACCGACGCCCCTGACCCCACCGCTGTGATGGGCCGGCGAGTAGTGGCGGCCCTCATCGACGTAACCCTCGTGGTAGGACTGCTGCTCGTGGTGTGGTTCGGCCAGGCTGTGAACGAACCCCTGCCCGCCGGGGCTGCCTACGGCGCCACCTGCACGGACCTCACGGAAGACCTCCGCGCCAACACCCAATGCGTCGAACTCGGCTCCCGGGTGTATTACGTCAGCGACCCCGACCGCGCCGCCACCATCTCATTGGGGTTTCTCGTCACCACTTTTCTGATCTTTGGGGTGATCCAGGGCCTCACGGGCCGCACCGTGGGCAAAGTCATCATGGGCCTGCGCACAGTGGGCGAGGACGGCCACGTGCCCGGTATCGGTCGGGGAATCCTCCGGGGGCTGTTCTGGCTGGTGGACGGACCCTTTGTCCTCTTCTTGCCGATTGGCATCGTGGGCTTCATCTGCGCTCTCACCACCCCGGGTCACCGTCGAGTGGGCGACATGGCCAGCCACACCTTCGTGATCACCAAGGCGGCCGCCGGAGTCCCGGTTGTGGTGCCTGGTCTGACGGTCCCCTCGCCGGTGGGTGCCTTCGTGCACCAACCGGGGCCGCAGTGGGACGAGGCCCGGGGGGCATACATCCAGTGGGACCCAGACCAACAGGCATGGTTGGTGTGGGAGGAACCGACCCGTCGCTGGGTCGTCATTCCCGAGAGGAAGCAGCCCTAGCCGCGGTCCAAGATAGCCACGGACCGCAATCGACGCTCTAGGTGATGCTCCATCGAACGGGTGGCGAGGTGTTCTACCTCAATGGTGGCGGGCGATGCAGGGGTGTTGAGGGCCTGGCCCAGTCGTCCTCCGAGGATGTCGACGAGTAGTTCGCGCGCCTCGGGCGACACGGCTATGCCGCTGCGGTGCGCTTCGCACCTGGTCCCACCGCTGTCGAGGTCGAAGGCCACGAGGGTTTCGGTCTGCCCGCACTCCACACACTGATCAACGACGGCCCGAAATCCTTCCAGGGCCAGCACCTTCAAGAAGAACGACGGCAGGACCAACGGGCCGCAATGGTCCGCCAGCGCCCGCAGGGCCCCCAGCAGCATCGAATACAGGTTGGGATTGGGTTCGCCCTCCAAGCCGAGTTGATCCGCCGCTTCGAGCATCGAGACCGCCCGAGTCAGGCGATCAAGGTCTTCACGAATCGCCCGAAAGTGATCGATCGTCTCAGCCTGATCCACGATCTGGAGATCGCCGCGTCCCTCGTAAAACTGCAACTGCAGATGGGTAGGCGGCTCGAGACGGGCTCCGAAGCGACTCTTGGTCTTGCGTACCCCTTTGGCCACCGCCCGCACCTTGCCGTGCCGCCGGGTGAGGATGCTTACGATGCGGTCAGCCTCGCCGAGTTTATGGGTACGCAGCACGATGCCTTCGTCCCGGTATAAGCCCACCTGTCCACCGTACCGACTGGAGCGCCTCTACTGGTCGACTCCCCCATAGCGTCGGTCGCGGCGCTGGAACTCTCGTACCGCCTCGAAGAGGTGCTCCCGACGGAAGTCGGGCCAGAGCGTCTCGGTGAAGATCAGTTCGCTGTAGGCCATTTCCCAAAGCAGAAAGTTGGAGATGCGGTGCTCACCGGAGGTGCGCACGACGAGGTCAGGATCAGGCATGTCGGGCGCGTAAAGGCGCCGACGAATGGCCTTCTCCGTGATCTTGTCGGCCGGGGTACCCTCGGCCACCAGTGCCCGCACGGCGTCAACGATCTCGGCCCGGCCGCCGTAGTTGAAGGCGAAGGTGAGGGTCATGCGTCGGTTATGGGCCGTCATGGCTTCGGTGTCATCGATGTGGCCTTGCACCCGTTTAGGCACTCGCCACCCTTTGCGTCCGATGAAGCGCACTCGCACGCCGGCTTCGTTCAACTCGTCTCGCCGGTCGAGCAGTAGCCGCTCGTTGAACTGCATGAGGTAGCGCACCTCGTCGGCTGGTCGGCGCCAGTTTTCCGTGGAGAAGGCGTAGACGGTGAGCCAACCGATACCGAGATCAAGGGCTCCCTCGACCGTGTCGAACAGCGCTTCCTCTCCCGCCGCGTGGCCGTCGGTGCGCTTCAGGCCCTGCCGGGTAGCCCAGCGGCCGTTACCGTCCATCACGCAGGCCACATGAGTCGGGATACGGGTGAGATCGAGATCGGGGGGCGGCACCCCGCTGAATCTAGTGGCGCGTCCCGCGGTTCTCCGGGTTCACACTCGCCCCATCGGCTCGATCATCTCTCCATCGCCCCCACCCCCGGAAAGGGTCAGCCGAGGCGCAGCGTCTCCAGCGGTTCCAGCCGGGCCGCTTTCAGCGCCGGAACGATCCCGGCCAGCATCGACACGATGATGGCCCCCAGCAGTCCGGCCCAGGGCAGCCACGGTTGGAGGACAAACACCCAGTCGGCGAGATTTGTCCCCACCCACATCGCCGCCAACCCGACCACCACGCCGAGCAGTCCGCCGAGAATTCCCACGCCGAGAGCCTCGAGGAGAAATTGCAGTCCCACCGTTGATCGACTGTGACCAAGAGCTCGGCGAATGCCGATCTCCGAGGATCGCTGGATCACCGAGATCGACATGACGTTGGCGATCCCCACGGCTCCGACCACCAGTGCCAGCAACCCCATGCCCGCCACGATGAACTGCAAGGTGGTGTCGGTCTCCGACTGCGCCTCGAGGAGATCGGTGGGAATCTTGGCTGCCACTTCGGTGGATCCACCCAGGGTGATGGCAATGGGCAGGATCGAGGAAGTGTCCCGCTCCGTGCCCGGATCCGCTCGCACATAGAGTTTGTTGGGCTCTTGGTCCTCGTCGTTGAAGTCTTCCTCGGCGGAGCCAAACGTGATGAACACGGCATTGTTCAGGGCCGGGTCGAGCTCTACCCGCTCGAGGATGCCCACCACGGCGTAGGCCTTGCCGCCCACATCGATCGAGCGCGATTCCCCCGCCAGCACATCGATCTCGTCGGCTAGGCCCTCGCCGATGACCGCGCTCCGAACGAGTTCCTGCTGATCGAAGTCATTGAGCCAGCGACCGGTCACCATCGTCACATCGAGTACCGAGGGCAGTTGGGAATCGGCCGCCAGTACCGGGATCGGGACCGTCTCGTACACGCTGGCGGCCTCGGCGTAGGGGGTAACCACCACCCCACTGAGTTCCGACACCGCCGCCACGCGATCCACCGTGGGCACGCTCAACGCCCGGGGCACGGCATCGGCGGGCATCTTGGGGGTATCGGTGCCAAACGATGAGGAGGCCTCCGCCACGATGAGATCCGTGCCGAGTTCGCGCAGTTTCAACTTCAGGTCGCCCTTGGCGGAGTCGGTCAACCCCACCGCTGCGATGATCGCCGCCACCCCCAGGGTGGGACCGAGCATGATCAGCAACGTTCGCGACTTCCGGGCGGCGAGGCCGGCAAAGGCCACGCCGAGCAACTCGCGGTAACGACTCACGCCGGCAGCCTGAGCTCGTCGGCCACGATCTGGCCATCGAGCATCGACACCCGGCGCTCTGCGTGATCCGCCACCGCGAGGTCGTGGGTAACCATCACAATCGCTCGCTCGGTCGACCGCAGCGACTCAAAGATCTCCATCACATTGGCGGCGTTGGTGGTATCGAGGGCGCCGGTGGGTTCATCGGCCAGGATAAGCAACGGGTCGGTGACGATGGCCCGTGCGATGGCCACCCGTTGCTGTTCACCACCCGACATCTGCACCGGCCGGTGATCAGTGCGGGCCCCGAGGCCCACCCGGTCCAGCGCTGATCGAGCCCGATCGGTCCGCTCCTTGCGGGACAGGTTGCGGTAGAGCAACGCCGTCTCGACGTTGCCTTGCGCACTCAGGTGCGGGATGAGGTGAAACTGTTGAAATACAAACCCGATGCTTTCGCCCCGCATTTTGGAGCGTCCGGCATCGTCGAGCTTCCCCACATCCACCCCATCGATGCGGATCACGCCGTCCGAAGGGAGGTCGAGCACCCCGAGCAGCCCGAGCATGGTGGATTTGCCCGAGCCCGATGGTCCGATGATGGCCATAAAGTCCCCGGCCCGAATGGTGAGGGATACCTCGCGCAGGGCGTAGACCACCACCTCTTCCCCGTAGGCCCGTGACACCCGGTCCAGTTCCAACAGCGGCTGACCCTGAACCGGACTCACTCTGGATTGGGTCCCTCGTCGATGCTCACCACAACGATTTCGTCGCCCTTGAGACCGGAGGTGATCTCGATGTACTCGTCGTCAACGAGACCGACCTCGACGGTGACACGGTCGATCTTGCCGGCGTCGTTGATGACCCGCACCTCCCGCTTACCACCTTTTTGGAGTACCGCCGCCACTGGTACCGCTAGCGCGTCCACCCTCTCGGCCAGGATCACATCGATGGTCACACTGGCTCCGTCCACACCCTCGAGGGGGGCGGCAATCTCCACCACCCCGCCGTAAGTTTCCTTACCGGCCTCGTCGGTCGTGGCGGAGGCGTCGAGTTCACTGATTATCCCCTCGGAGGTCTGCCCGCCCGCCGCGATATCTACGGTGACGGCCTGCCCCACCTTGAGTTCGGCACGATCCGCCGCGCTCACCGAGAGATTCACGGTGAACACGGGCTCGGTGAGGGTAAGCACCGGGCTCCCCTGCAAGACGAACTCGCCGTCGTCCACCGCCACCGTGCCCACCTGGGCGGGCCAGTCGGCCACCAGCATGTCACTAGGCAGGAAAATGACGTCGTCATCGATGGTGCGGATCGGCACCAAAACTTCGGTGGATCCCGCCGGCATCACCACCGTTCCGCTCAAGGTCTGGAAGTCGTCGCCCGAGTTGGCGCCTCCGCTAATCTGATAATTCACCGACGTAGCCTGCACGAACGGCTGGTCGGCCACGATTCTAAACGTCGCTTCCCCTCCCTCGGGCACGGTCCCACCGCCCACCAACTGGAGCTCGGGCAGGTCCTCGCTCTCGATCACAAAGGCCCCTGTCGATGGCGATGACCGCACAAAATCTTGACCAGTTCCGATCGTCACGGCGACCCACTCATCACTCTCGACGCGATCGTCTTGGCGCGTGGAGACGGTGACATTGACGGTGGTGGACCCTGCGGTCATCGTCACTGTGTCGTCGACATCGACGTAGTCCGCACCGACTGTGGCCGAGCCAATCACAGCCAGGGGAATTTCGTAGTCCTCGTTGCTCTCTACATCGGCTTCAATGGTGAGGCTGGCCTGATCACCTTCAGCCAGGAGGTCGCTCCCGCTGGTGATGGTGAGCGTAGGGAGCGCTTCGGATCCATTGGCCAGAATGAAGCCCGTGGCTTCGTTGATGGGCCCTCGGGTGTAAAACCCGCTGTCGTTGAACTGCTGCGTAAGGGAAATACCGATGTCTTCATTCGATTCCACCACGTCGTCGCGAAATGTCTGGACCACGATCTGGTGGGTGGTTGTGCCGGCAGCGAATACGAAGGTGGCAGGCGCCTCGGCGTAGTCGGCGTCGTCGCGCTCGAAGCCTCCGGTGGCGTCTCCGGCGATCGTCAAGTCGATCGTGAGATCAGTGGTGGGGGCAGGGTTGGCGGTGAAGGTGAAGGTCATCCTCCCGCCCTCGGTGACATCCTTGGGCGTTACGGCCACGGTGATAACCGGCTTCTGTTCCAGCGTCGCCAGCGACGCCATCCGGGCCGAACCGGCTGATTGGCTTGTGACCGAAGAGGATCCGTTGGGCACGTTGGGGCCGATGATAACGGCGATCGTGTTCTCTGGACCCACCTTGTAGCCGGCGCTGTTGGCGCTCAAAGAGATACCCACCGCCTCGTCCGGCTCGGGCGTAAACCCGCCGTACCCCTCGTCGAATTGGTATTGGGCCAAGCCACGGCGAGTGGCCTCGGTGAAGAGGCGGTCGATAGGGCCCACGGAATAACCCTGGTTGGAGAGAATGCGCTCGAGTTGCTCCACATCGGGCCCATCGCTGCCGGGGCCGAGTTGCCGAAAGAAGGCAAACTCGCCGTCCACTGCCACCGACGAGCGCCCGTCGAGATCAAACAGCGTGTCCCCTACGTCCACTGTGTCGCCGTCGGCCACGAGAATCGAACTGACCTTGCCGTCCACCGCTGAGTTGATCGTCTGAAGTTCGTCGCGCCGCAACTCACCCGAGATGGTGAGAAGGTCCTGGAGTGTGAGGCGTTCCACGGGACGGGGAACGACGACCTGGCCGGCGGCCTGGCCATCGCCACTGGAGTCGGAGTTGCCGAGCATGAACGCGGCCACGAGGGCCACCACGATCACCGCTCCGATCCCCGCCTTCTGGAGCTTCTTCCGGCGCGCCGCTTCCTCAACCGTCGGTTCTGATCCCTCTTCATTCATCGGTTCTGAGCTCACTTCACTCATCGGTTCAGATCCCTCTTCATTCATCGGTTCTGATCTCACTTCACTCATCGGTTCTGATCTCACTTCCACATTGGCGAAGGTCCCGTTCGTTCAGGCTGCCTTCGGAACTCTCGAATACCGATGGAGTAAGCAGCCCTTTCGGATTCGGGGCGGCCTCGACGGTCCATCCCCGTTCCTCCAGACATTTCTGAAACGCCAAGAACTGCTTATTGCGATCCTTTACTTCCTCGGGGGTGAGGCCATCGTTGAACTCTTGGAACGCGGTGAGCGCGCCGATGATGTCGCTGCGCGCCGCGCAACGTTGAATGACCTCCATATAGGCGGTGTCGGCTAGGAGGTCGGGGTTCGAACGCGGGTCGCCTCGAAACGGCTGGCCACCGTCTTTCATACAGCCGCTGAACTCGCTGAAGGCCGAGAACAGGCGCTCGGTCGGGTCCACGTCCTCGAGGGGGATGGTGTCGCCGGTGGCCCCGCCGGCGGCAGTGGCGCGGTCGTTACCGCTCTTCGTGTCGCTGCGAAGATCTTTGATCTCGGCCGGAGTGAGCACCTGGAGATCATCGGGGTCGCGGATCACTACCGCCGCCGCCTTGTCGTTGGCACCGGAACACCCGCTGGCCGCCAGCCCGGCGGTTACGGCCAGGGCCACGATCAGTAGAGGAAACTGCTTGGGTAAGCGCACGTGGATGTCTCAGCCTTCGGGAAAGACCACGGGGGGCCCTGGCGAGAGATGAGTCCAGCAGCCTCAATGGGACTAAGCAAGTCACCATGACCGAACCGGATTGGACTGCGATCACCAGCCGCAACGCCCGATCGGTGCAAACCACCATCGGGTGGATCTTTTGGGATCCAGGCGCACTGGCACGATTTGAAGCCTTGGGGCTTCCCGGACCGTTGGGCTACATCGCCGCTCGCTCCGCTCCCCTCGCCCCCGCCGGACCCGATGCGGTCATCGCTTCCTTCGGTTCCATCTCCCCGACGGGTATCCGGTGGGCCCTGGAGGCGGTAGCGACCTCCACCACTTTGGATGCCGTCTGGCGGGCTCGCGACGATGCTGTCCTCGAGGGTCTTGGGGCGTATGCCCCCGACCTGCGGGCGCCCCTCACCCGCCTCGGTCCGCTCCTGTGGCCGGTGGTGGACGAACTGCCCACCGCCGGGCGTGTTCTGGCCGCGTCCCACCTCCGAATGCCCCGGCCCACCGATCCAGTGCTGTCGGGATGGCACGCCCTGAACTGCCTGCGAGAGTGGCGCGGCGATACCCATTGGGCGCTCGTGGTGGCGGCCGGGCTTACCGGGGTCGAGGTATCGGTGCTCCATAACGCCTGGCTTGGCTACGAGCTCGACTGGCTACCCATCAGTCGAGGCACCACGGGGGCCGACCTGGCGTCGGCATGGGCCACCCTGGAGACCAAAGGACTCGCCGTCGATGGTGCCGTCGCCCCGGCCGGCCTTGCCCTGCGGCAACAACTCGAGGACGACACCGACCACCTCACCACACTGCCGTGGCAGCTGCTCGGGGAGGAGGAATCTGAGCGCTTCGCGAGCGACTTCGAAGGCCCCTGCACGCGGCTGCTGGCGAGGGTTGATCTCACGGCCGGTCCGAACTACCAACCCGCTTCCCGGCTCCGCCCCTAGTCAGACCAGAGGCCTGATGTGATGCGGATGAAGGCGGCGAGGGCCACCATGGCCACCAGCGTTTCACTGCGGGCCCCTCGTGGGACGCCCACCGGCTTGTAGCCTTAGCCATCATGCCTATCGCCGTGTCACCCGCCGACGGAAACGTCCGCCGGCTGGCCACGCTGGCCGCCGGCCTACCGTTGATTTCGGTGGGGGTGGCCTGCACCATCCGGGCCGACATTGGCGTAGCCCCCTACGACGTGCTCCTCACCGGCACGGTGGCCTTCACCGGCATCGGCATCGGGCTAGCCGCCATGCTTCTTCCCCTGCTGTTCATCCTCACCGGGGTAGCCCTCGGTGCCAGCACCCGCCCGGGCACCTACATCAGCGCGTTGACCATCGGCCCGGTGCTGGGTCTTGTGCTCCCCGCGCTGCCCTTCCCCCCGTCAATCTCGGCCCAACTGGCCTACTTCATGGCCGGCTTTTTCAGCGTGGTCGCTGGGATCACCTTGGTGGTGGCGGCCGATATCGGGCCGGGGCCGCTCGAAATCGTCATGCTGGCCCTTGATGCCAAGGGCTACCCGTTGGCCCGCTCCCGTACCGGGATCGAAGTGGTCTGCGTGGTGCTCGGCTGGGCGATGGGCGGCCAGGTGGGGGCGGGCACCATTGTCTTCGCCCTCCTCACGGGAGTGACCCTGCGTCACACCCTGACCCTGGTGGGCTTCCGTGCCGCAGTCGCCGAGAAGGCCAGCAACTTGGCCAGCACTGGCGCGTGAGTGGCACAGACACACCCCGTCAAGGGCGCGTTGTCGGCCCAGGCCTGCTTGTCGCCGTCCTGTTCGCTCTCGGCGCTTGCGGCAGCGATGATGCCCCGCTGGTGCAGGGAGTAGTTGTCAGCGTCACCGCAGTGGACAACACGTTTCGCCCGGCCGACGAGGAGGTAGCCAACGGAACGGTCATCGAATGGAAAAACAGGGGCCGTACCACGCACAACATCCGGCCCGTGGACGGCGGAGGTTGGGGTGTTGAGGAGAGCCAGTTCGGTCCTGGCGCCACCTACCAACACCGTTTCATCACGCCCGGCACGTATGGCTACTACTGCTCGTTGCACGGCACACCCACCAACGGCATGGTAGGCACCATTGTGGTAAATCGCTGAACGCGTCTATTGAGGAGCATCCCATGCACCACGCCACCCGCCTCGCCACCGTGTCATTCACGGCTCTGGCTCTGTTCGGTACGGCCTGCGGTGGTGGCGACACGAGCCCTTCCAACGAGGCCGCCGGCGGCAGCGGCGCAACGATTCAGGTGCCCGAGGATCAGCCCACCATCCAGGCGGCGGTGGATGCCGCCGAGTCGGGAGACCTCATCCTGATCGAGCCCGGCACGTACGCCGAATCGGTGGATGTGGAAACCGAGAACCTCACCATCCGTGGCCGCGACCGCAACGAGGTCATCCTCGACGGCGGATTCACACTGGAGAATGGCATTCGCGTGTTTGCCGATGGCGTCGCCATCGAGAACATGACCGTCCAGAACTACACCACCAACGGGTTCTTCTGGACCGGCGTGAATGGCTACCGGGGCTCGTACCTCACGTCCTACCGCAACGGCGACTACGGCGTGTACGGATTCGATTCCACCAAGGGCCAACTTGAACACATCTGGACTTCCGGCAGCGCCGATGCGGGGGTCTACATCGGCCAGTGCTACCCGTGCGACACCGTCCTCGACGACATCGTCTCGGAGTACAACGGCTTGGGCTACTCGGGCACCAACTCGGGCGGCGACCTCCTCATCGTGAACTCCACGTTCCGTCACAACCGAGCCGGCATCGTTCCCAACAGCGGTTCGTACGAACTCTGCTACCCCGGTCGGGACAACACCATCGTGGGCAACACCGTCTACTCGAACCAGCAGGCCGACACCCCGGCCATCGACGTCGCCCTCTTGGCTATGGGGAACGGAATTCTGGTGGCCGGGAGCAACCGAAACCTGGTGGCCCGCAACCTCGTCTACGACCACGACCGGGCGGGAATCGCCCTCGTTCCCTTCCCCGAGGAAGGGGCCAACGACGTGGCCCCGGCCGAATCCACCTGGGACACCCCCTGTGCCGAGGTGCGGGACCGGCCCCCTACCGTGACCGACCCGGCCCTCCTCGCCGCCGTGCTCTGGGACCCCCAGCAGAACCGAATCGTGGACAACGTCGTGAGCGATTCGCGCATCGCTGATATCGGCTTGGGCAGCCTGCAACCGGACTTGGCGGCCTTGGGCAACTGTTTCTCCGGTAACACCGTCACGTCGACCGCACCGCTCGATCTGCAGAAACTGGCACCCTGCCAAGGCGAACCCAGCGCCACTGATTGGTCGGCCGGAGGCCTGGACCTCATCGCCCTCATCGCCGCCGTGCACCCACCGTCGGTCGACTACGAGACCGCGCCCACCCCGAAACCGCCCCCCCAGCCGACTATGCCCAAGGCCGGCACCGCGGCCGCCCAACCCGCCACCAACGTGCCCTTTGCGGTGGACCTCGATGCCATCGAGTTGCCGGAGCGACCGAGCCCCGAGTGAGTCGCTCGTCTGTTCGACGTGCCCTTCCCGCGTTAGGGATTCTCGGCATCACCGTCGCGCTGGCGGGAGCGCTCACCGGGGGAATGCTCCTGCTCATCCAGAATTCCCCCGCCGTGCCCGAATCCGCGCCCCGTGCCCCCGCCACCAGCGGAGCCACCACGGGCCGAATCGCCGGTGCTGGATCGCAAGGGCGGGAACCGCAGTTCAAGGTGGAGTGCGGGTGGAGCCACGCCGCCGCCAACGACCCGATCGTGTACCCGGGCGACCCTGGTGCCTCTCACCAACACGACTTCTTTGGCAACGTTGCCACCGATGCCCACTCCACTGCCGAGAGCCTGCGCGGCGGTGACACCACCTGTGCGAACAAACTGGACACGGCGGCCTACTGGGCACCGAGGCTCCGCCGGGGTGACACCGCGATCCAACCCATCGGCAGCGTGGCCTACTACCGGCCTGGCCAGAAGGCGCGCCTTGGTTCACTGGTGGCTTACCCCCCGGGGCTGATGATGGTGGCTGGAAATCCGAACGCCACCTCCCCCCAGGCCCTGGAAGTGGCGGCGTGGCATTGCGGGGCATCGCCGTTATTCCATGCCGCACCCCCGACCTGTCCTGAGGCGGCGCCCCTCGCCGCCCGCATCGCCTTCCCCGATTGTTGGGACGGCGAGCACACCGATAGCGACGACCACCGTTCCCATGTGGCCTACAGCACCCAGGGCCGCTGCCCGCCGGGCCGGTGGGTGCCCACACCACAACTGATTTTTGAGGTGCAGTACCCGGTGACGGGCGATCCGTCTGGGCTCAGCCTCACCTCGGGCGATGTAATGGCGATCCACGCCGATTTCCTCAATGCCTGGGACCAGAAGGCACTGGAGCGTGAGGTGCGGGCGTGTCTCAACCGCAACCACATCTGCGGCGTCATCTCCAACCGCGCCACCGGGTGAGGCGAGCGGGTGGCGGCCGGTAACGTCGCGGGATGCCCGATGCCGTCGTCGACACCCTCGCTCGGGTAGTGGCGCACTTGCCGGGCGGCGGCGAGGCGCGGGAGGGGCAGCAGGCCATGGCCGCCGCCATCGCGCACGGCATCGCCGCCCGTCAGCATGTTGCGGTCCAGGCGGGCACCGGCACGGGCAAGACACTGGCGTACCTCATACCGGCGATCCTTTCGGGTCGACGCACCGTGGTGGCCACCGCCACCAAGACGTTGCAGGATCAACTGGCTGGCCACGACCTGCCGTTTCTTGAGCAGCACCTGACCCCGTCGTTTGCCTGGGCCGTCCTCAAGGGCCGCTCGAACTACATCTGTCGTCAGCGCCTCGCCGAGTTGGCCGCTGCCCGCCAGGACGGGGCCGAACAGTTGGCCCTCGATGGCGTGGCTGCTCGCGTGCCCGACGTTGACCTCCTGGGTCTGGCCCACTGGGCCGACACCAGCGCCAGCGGCGATCGCGGCGAACTCCCGGTGGAACCGTCCGACGCGGCCTGGGCGGCGGTGAGCGTCAGTGCTCGCGAGTGCCCCGGCGCCGCCAAATGCCCCAATGGCGGCGCGTGTTTCGCCGAAGCCGCCCGAAACCGGGCCCTGGAGGCCGATGTGGTGGTGGTCAATCTCCATCTCTATGGGTTGGACCTCGCCTCCGACGGCGTCATCCTCCCCGAACATGAGTTGGTGATCATCGACGAGGCCCACCAGCTCGAAGACATCGTCTCGACCACCTGCGGAGTGGAACTCACCGCCCACCGGTTTTCCGATTTGGCCCGCCGCACCCGAGGGTTGATCGCCGACGACCAGATCGCCGCCGCCCTCGACGATGCCGGGAGATTGCTCAGTAGCGCCTTGCGCACCCAGCCCAGTCGCCGGTTCTCGAATGGACTACCCGACGACATCGCCGGGGTGATCACGGTGGCCGGAGGCCGGGTGCAGTTGGTGCTCAACGCGGCCAAGGCCGTGCCGGGTGATGTCCCCGAGGAAAGTCGGGCACGCGCGTTACGCGTGGTGCAGGGGGCCACTGCCCTACTCGAGGATCTCCGCCTCATCGAGGCCGTCAACGACAGCCAGGTGGTGTGGGTGGACGGCGGGGAGGCCAACCCCACTCTCCGGGTGGCACCACTCGATGTGGCTCCGCTGTTGCGGACGGCGCTGTGGGATAAACGAACCGCCGTGCTCACCAGCGCCACCCTCCCCGCCCGGCTGCCCGAGCGCCTCGGGGTAGATGCGGTTCAGATTCATGAGTTGGATGTAGGTAGTCCCTTCGATTACGAGACCAGCGCGCTGCTCTATTGCGCCGCCCATCTTCCCGACCCGCGCCAGCCCGCCTATCTCGCCGCCATGGTGGCCGAGCTCGGGGATCTCATCGAAGCGGCCGGCGGTCGCACCCTCGCCCTGTTCACCAGTTTTCGGGTGCTGGAGGAAGCCGTCGCCGCCCTGCGGACCCGCCTGAGCGTGCCGATTCTGTCGCAACGCGATCTACCCAAGGCCCGACTACTCGAAGCCTTTGCGGCGTCGGAGGAAACCTGCCTCTTCGCCACGATGGGCTTCTGGCAGGGGGTAGACGTGCCCGGGGCGTCGCTCAGCCTGGTGGCGATCGACAAGATCCCCTTCCCCCGTCCCGACGAGCCGCTCCTGCAGGCTCGGCGGGAACGGGCCGGCTCCGCCGCTTTCGGAATGATCGACCTCCCGCGTGCCGCCACCTTGCTGGCCCAAGGCACCGGGCGTCTGATCCGTACCGCCACCGACACGGGGGTGGTGGCCGTGCTCGATTCGCGCCTGGCCAAGGCGGGGTACCGGTGGGCGCTGGTGCAGGCCCTCCCTCCCATGCGGCGCACCAAGGACCCCGCCGAAGCCCGGGCGGCACTTCTAGCAATCCGTGACCGCTCTCGGGGCTAACCCCTCGCCGTTATTGGCGAGTCCAGCCTAGTAGCCGAAGCGCTCCATGGCCTTGGGCCGAGACTGCCAGTCCTTGTCCACCTTCACCAGCAACTCGAGGTAGGTGCCCTCGGGGAGTTGCTGGCGCACGGCGATGCCAACCTCCTTGAGCACCTGGCCTTTATGGCCGATCACGATCCCCTTCTGGCTGTTGCGCTCCACCAGGATCTCGCAGCGAATCAGCGGCCAGTCCCATTCCGTGACACGCGCGGCGATGGAGTGCGGGAGTTCATCGTGGGTGCGACGCAGCAACTGCTCTCGCACCAACTCTGCCACCATGAACGCCTCGGGTACGTCCGTCACCATGTCGTCGGGGAAGTATTGGGGTCCGACGGGAAGCCGGGATATGAGGTGATCCACTAGCGCTGTCACCCCATCGCCGGTCTTGGCCGACAGGGGGAAATATTCACTTAGCTTCAGTCCAGCCGCCGCCACTAG
Organism: Acidimicrobiia bacterium; assembly: GCA_009694375.1. Lineage (NCBI taxonomy): Bacteria > Bacillati > Actinomycetota > Acidimicrobiia > Acidimicrobiia bacterium. The sequence goes on along the minus strand of SHVB01000017.1, from coordinate 37,048 downwards.
CTGATCGGCCACTTCCTTGGGTTTCGCCTTGTCCGCCTTGTTGACGATGCACACCGAGTTCGGGGGGATGAGGTTCGCTACCCATTGGTCGCCGCGCCCGAAGGGCTGGGTGGCGTCGAGCACGAAGCACACCACGTCCACGTCGTTGATCGTTCCTTGCGCGGTGGCGTTGAGGCGAGTGCCGAGTTGGGTGCGGGGTTTGTGGATGCCCGGGGTGTCCACGAACACCACTTGCGCGTCGGGGCGGTTGAGGACTCCGGTGATGCGGGTACGGGTGGTCTGGGGTTTGTCGGACGTGATGGCCACCTTGGTCTTCAGAATCTTGTTGAGCAGCGTGGACTTCCCGACGTTGGGGCGACCCACCAAGGTCACGAATCCGGTGCGCATCACAACTCCGCGGCGGGCGGGGAGGACGAACCATCGACGGGAAGTCGATGGAGGCGCACGCCCCCAATGCGCCGGCCCTGCATTCCCTGCGCGATCAACTGCCATCCCACGACTTCAACCCACTCCCCCTCGTCGGGCACGTGCCCGAGTTTGGACAGGAACAGTCCTCCGAGGGTGTCCCAGTCGCCTTCCGGGAGATGCGCATGGATCAGTTGGTTCACCTCATCGATGGGCATCCGGGCGTTCACTCGAAAGTCACCGCCGGGCAGCGGTTCACTCATGGCGCGTTCCACGTCGAACTCATCCACGATCTCACCCAGGAGTTCTTCGATGATGTCCTCCAGGGTCACCAGCCCTGCCGTGCCGCCGTACTCATCGATCACAATGGCTAGGTGGTAGCGGTCGCGTTGCATTTCGCGCAACAGATCAGCCACACCCTTGGTCTCGGGCACAAAGCGGGCCGGGCGGGCCAACGTGGAGACGGCATTGTGCTCTTTCCCGGCGCGTTCGGCCCGCATCAGATCCTTGGCGTGGGCCACGCCCACTACGTCGTCGATTCCCTCGCCGCAAACCGGGATGCGGCTGTACCCGTTGAGGATCACCACCTCCATCGCGTCGGCCACTCGTACCTCGGCGCTCACCGTGACCATGTCGGTGCGGGGCAACATCACCTCGCGTACCACGGTGTCTCCCAGTGCGATGACCGACTGGATGAAGTCGCGCTCCTCCGCCGCGATCACCAGGCCCTCCACCGCCAGATCCGCCACCGCCAGCAACTCCTCTTCGGAGGTGTACGGCCCAGCTTTGAGACCCTTGCCGGGGAGCAGCACGTTGGTGGCGCCAATAAGCCCGCGCGATAAGAGCCGGAGCGGGGGCCACCCGGCCAAGGCTTTGATGGGGCGGGCGAAGGACAACGCGGCCCGGTCAGTGTGTTGGATGGCCCACGTCTTGGGGGCAACTTCGGCAATCACGAAGAACAGCGTCACGTTCAAGATGGTGGCCAGCAGCACCCCCCATCCGCCGAAGAGCCGACTGGCCAACACCCCCAGCAGGGTGGACTGCACGAGTTGCGTCGAGAGCACCAGTAGCAATGTGGGGTTGAGCCACTCTTGGTTCTCCACCAACGACAGCAGTACCTCTCCACGACGGCCACTGGTCTCGGCCAGGGCGTGGGCGCGGGCCTTCGAGATACGGGTGAGCGCGGTCTCCGCTACCGCCAGCACAATGGAGAACAGAAACAGGGCCACGATCGTCAAGGCGATTGCGGTGTTAGTGGTGTTCATGATGGCTTTCGCGCCCGGCGGCCAACGGATTCATCAAGCCCCTCATCGTCGGTGGTGGAATCGTTCCAGGAGATCTTGCTCGCGGACCTGCATCACGGTGGCTTCCTCGGGGTCGGCGTGGTCCATTCCCAGCACGTGCAAGACGCCGTGCACCACCAGGAGCGCGATCTCGTCGTCGTAGGTGCTGGCGTGCGACGGTGCCTGTCGAGCCGCCACGGCAGGGCACACGATCACGTCGCCGAGCAGCATGGGTAGTTCGCTGACCGGCGGCGGATCGCGATCGGGGCCGGTGCTGCCGGCGTCGGGCCAGCGGCCGGCATCAGTGGGGTCATCGAGCGGGAAGGCCAATACATCAGTGGGGCCTGCGACGTCCATGAACCGTTTGTTGAGATCCCCCATCACCTCCTCGGAGACAAAGGCGAGAGAGAGTTCGGCCTCGCCCCGCACCCCAGCATCAGCCAACACATCGGCGGCGAGGTCGACCCAGCGGGCGAGTTCCACGGGCTGGTCGGTCTGCTCGTCCACGCCGAATACCTCCACTTCCCCATCTTGGGGCGGGCGGGGTTTGCGGGCCATCAGCGGCAAGGGCGGGAGTTCGTCGGCCTCCACACCATCGGGGAGGTCGCGGGGATCGGGGCGGTCGGGCCCATCGGGGTCAGGGGCAGGCATGTCAGGGCCTCGTCGGCGGAGTGGCGCGCTCGTAGGCGTTCACGATGTCCTGCACGATGCGATGGCGCACCACATCGGCGCTGGTGAGGTGCACCCAACCAAGACCGTCGATGCCGGTGAGTATCTTCTCCAGGCCCCCCAGCCCGCTGCGTCCGCTGTCCACATCAACCTGGGTGGTGTCGCCAGTGATCACGGCTTTCGATCCGAAGCCGATGCGGGTGAGAAACATCTTCATCTGTTCCGGGGTGGTGTTCTGCGCTTCATCCAGGATGATGAAAGATCCGTTGAGGGTGCGGCCGCGCATGAAGGCGAGCGGGGCCACTTCCACCGCACCGCGCTCGAGGAGTTTGCCGGCTGTCTCCAAGCCCACCATGTCGTGCAGGGCATCCCAGAGGGGCCGCAGGTATGGATCGACCTTGGCCATCAAGTCGCCGGGGAGAAAGCCCAGCCGCTCTCCCGCTTCCACGGCCGGCCGGGTGAGAATGATGCGTTCCACTTCCTTTGCCTGCAGTGCTTGCACCGCCATGGCCACGGCCAGCCAACTCTTTCCCGTACCAGCCGGGCCCAGACCGAAGGTGATCACGTTTTGCGCGATGGCGTCTACGTATCGCTTCTGCCCGCTCGACTTCGGCCGCACCGGTCGCCCCCGGGGCGGCCGGAGCACCTCGGTGCTGAGCACCTCGGCGGGGCGTTGGTTTTGCCGCACCATGTCCACGCTACGGCGCACCAGGCCGGGGTCGAGGCGCTGGCCCTGTTCCACCAGCACGATGAGGTCTTCGAGTAGCCGACCCACCTGCTCCACGGTGTCGTCTCCTTCGAGGGCGATCTCGTTTCCCCGCACATGGATGATGACGGCCGGGAAGGCAGCCTCCACCGATCGCAACACTTCGTCGCGCTCTCCAAGCAGAAGGGGCATGAGATGGTTGCTGGGAACGGAGATCTTGATCTGGGTGCTGGACACGACATCTCCCAGGCTAGTGCTCTCGGCGCCATCCGCCTTCGGGGGTGCTTACGATCATGCCGTGGATCAAGACGGCGACGATCTTCCTCCCGGGGGTAACGGGGGGGACAACGGGGTGCCCTTTGCCCAGCGGCTGGAGGCCTGGGTGGCCGATGCCCGCATCGATGGGGCCGCCGAGCAGCGATCCCGGGAACGTTGGTTGCGTTCGGCGGCGGAGCAGGACGCCACGTTCGGGGGCGTGCTGGCTGATCTGGCCGAGCGGGGCGAATCGGTCACGGTGCAGGTGGAAACCGGGCGACGTCATCATGGTGTCATCGGGGTGATTGGGGTCGACTTTTTTGCCCTCCGCACGATGGCGGGGCGCGAGTTGCTCATGGCGCGGCGCGCCGTATCGGGGTTGCGGGCCAACCCCCGCGAGGTGGCGATCGGGGCGCGCCCGTTGACCACCGACCTACGCCTGGCTGATGTGCTGAGCCAGTTGGCCGCCGATCGGGCTCGCGTGGTCATCGTGACCTCCGGGGCCGAGGGCATCACCGCCGGGGAACTGCGAGGCGTCGGTATCGATGTGGCGACCGTGCGCACCGAGGGAGATCCTCCGGGCCTGGTCTATGTGCCGCTCGATTCCATCAGCGAGGTGGGCCTGGGCTGAACCCGGCGGCGGCTTAGGACGATGCGGGACGGGTATCGGGATAGAGGTGATCGAGGGTCCCGGGCTCAATGCGGGATCCGTCGATGAAAGCGTCGACATCGGTGGCTTTGAGGCGGATCACCCGTCCCATGCGATAGGCGGGCAGGTCGCCCTGATCGACGAAGCGGTAGAGGGTTCGGGTGGTGATCCCCAGACGCCGTGCCGCTTCCTGGGTGGATAGCCAGTGGATCTCGCTGGGGGATACCATCTTCCCAGGTTAGCCCCGTCTGCTTCATGTAGTCTGATGGTTCTTCAAGTCGGCCTGGGCGCAGCGTCGATGGGAAGGGCGGAATCATGGAGCAGCAGATTGACCGGCGACGCCGCCTCCCGGGCGGTCGGGCGGTGGTGGGGGGCCTCCTGATGGCGGTAGCGGCCCTGGGGGTGTTCGTGGCCTATTCACACGCCTCCGCACGCCCCACCGAGCCCGTCGTGGTGGCGAGCACCCAACTCCTGGTGGGTGAGACAATCACGGCGGAGGATGTTCACCTCGTGGAGGCCGATCTCCCCGCCGAGGTAGCCACCAGCACCTTCGGTACGGCCGAGGATGTGATCGGACGGATAGCCCTCGGACCCGTCGGCGAGGGCGAAATCGTGCAAGCGGGCCTGGTCACCAACGATGTGAGCGGCGGGGCCCGCCATGAGGTGGCCGTTACCTTGCCGCGGGCCCAGATGGCGGTGGGACGCCTGAAACAGGGCGAACGAGTGGATCTGTTCGTCACCTACAACGACGCCACCGAGTTGGTGGTGCGTTCCGCCGAGGTGGTCCAAATCGGCTCGTCCGCGGATGGGTCGATCACGAGTGACCGGGAGGTGGAACTGGTGGTAGCGGTGCCCTCCGGTGATGCCGTGACGGCCCTGGTGGATGCGCTGCGCACCGGCGATGTGACGGTGGTGCGATCCACCTTTGGGGCCGACGGCCCTAGTGCGAGCGAACCCGCCGGCCCCTGATGAACGCCGAGCGATTCGTGGTCCTCGGGACCGCTCAGGTCCGTAGCCCCTGGTTCCGAGAGGTTGCTCGGTGGGCCAACTCGGCGATGCTCCCGGTGGAGTTCGTGAAGACCATGTCGATCGAGGAGGCCCGGGTTCGCCTTCGATCGGGTCGTGGCTTCTCTGCGTTGCTCATCGACGACTCCCTCGCCGGTCTCGACCGTGATTTGGTACAGATCGCTCGCGACGCCGGTTGCGCGGTCATTGTGATCGACAACGGTCGAGCGGCGCGACAGTGGGCCGAGTTGGGGGTAGCGGCGGTGCTGCCCGCAGGGTTCAGTCGCTCCGACCTCCAGCAGATCCTCACCCAGGTAGCCACTCCTGTCCCGCTCGGCCAGGCCACCGACCTTCCCACCCCGGGGGCGGGGGAAGTACCGGGCTATCGCGGGGCGCTGGTGGCGGTCACCGGGGCGGGCGGGGTGGGGCGTTCCACCGTGGCGATGGCCGTGGCGCAGGGATTGGCGGCCGACCCCCGCTACCTCGACAACGTGTGCCTGGCTGATCTGGCCCTCACCGCCGAGTTGGCCATGCTGCATGGGACCCACGACGTGGTGCCCGGGGTGGTGGAACTGGCCGAAGCCCACCGCAGCGGAACCCCATCGATCGACGCCGTCCGAGCCCTCACCTGGAGGGTGAACGAACGCGGCTATCACCTGCTCCTCGGCCTGCGTCAGCACCGGGATTGGACAGCGGTGCGCCCCCGGGCGTTCTCGGCGGGTCTTGACGGCCTTCGTCGTAGTTTCCGTGTTGTGGTGGCTGATGTGGATGCCGACGTGGAGGGCGAAAGAGCGTCGGGCTCGCTGGATGTGGAGGAACGCAACACCATGGCGCGGACCTCCAGCGCGGCCGCCGGGTTGATCATCGTGGTGGGCCAGCCGGGCATGAAGGGGATGCATGGTCTACTGCGGACCGTCCGGGATCTCCTCGCCTACGGCATCGAGGGAAGCCGGCTGCTCCCCCTGGTGAACCGATCCCCGCGCGGGGGACGGGCCCGGGCTGCCCTCACCGCCACCTTCGGCGAACTGTTGGGCCCTCAGGCCGACCACGGCGTCCCCAGCCCGGTATTTCTCCCCGAGCGCCGCTACCTCGATGATCTCCTGCGCGACGGCGCCCGTCTCCCTGATGGATGGGTGCATCCCCTCGCCACCACGGTGGGCCGGTTGCTCGATGCCCACGACCACGGTGCTCGGATCCCCCTCGAGGTGCCGGAGATGGTCCCGGTCCGCCCGGGTTCGCTCGGCTCCTGGACCCCCGATGAACCCGACGACAACGAGCCCTATCAGTGATGCCTGGGCCCCATGTCAGAGGGCGTCGAGAATGAGGCGCCATGAGGCCAGGCCATGGGCACACCATCCGTGGGGGACGACCTGACATTCGTCGGGGGCTCGGCACATCCCGTCGGCTAGCCATTCCTGCAGGGTGCCCTCGTCGGGGGGTGCCCACCCGCTGTGGTGCTCGAACCATTGGTGGGCATTCGCCACGGCCTCGGCAGGGGTCACAGCCCGATCATGGCCGATTCGGCGTGCTCAGGGCGGGGTGGGCGGCAGGATGAGCACCTGACCGGCGTAGATGAGATCAGCGTTCGAGGGGTCCACGAGGCGAGTGCGGTTCAGCGCCACCAGGCGATCCCAGTAGGCGAGCACTGTCTGATCGCTGGGAGGCGGGCCGTTCACCTCGGTCAGTCGCTGGGCGGCTATCGACCAGAAGCTCTCACCGCGCACCACGGTGTGGGCAACCGGCGATGGGATCGTGGGTTCAGTGCGGGCGGGAACGGCGGAGGCGGAGGGTGCCAACGGAGGGGGGTCCGGGGTCAGCGTGGTGGTCGTCGTTGTTGCCGCCAGTGACGACGGGTGCATCGTGGCGGTTCCGGGGGCATCGCCGGCCCCGGCCAGCATGGGGGTGGTGGCCAGTACGGCCGCCGAGAGCGACACACTAGCGATGCCGCGGAGGACGGCCGGGGTGATGCGATCGGCCAGGGGGCGCAGGCCCGTGGCCCCCGGGAGCGAGGCGATGAGTTGAAGGACGCAGGCCGCCAACAGCCATCCCGCGACCGCCATGGCCACCCAACGCAACGCCGTCACCGTCGCCACGGTGGTGCCCACGGTCTCGTACCAGCGGTCTACGTCGGGCCAAGACCCCGAAGCGGGCAAGGGGCCGGCCGGATCGAGCCACCCCAGCGCCACGAGTGAGCCTGTCGCCACGGGGACGCCCCGGCAGGCCGGGCGCATCATGAGTGGGCCCGCACGATCTCCACCACTGAATCGGCGGTGCGCACCGACAGTCCGCTACACGCCCCCGCCGGAGCATCCGCCACCAACCGCTGCGCACCCACCACCGTGGCGTTGGGCCCGATCACCACATCGGCAGCCAGATTCCACCTAGTAAAGACGAAGACCTCTCCGGTACGTGGTCGCAAGAGGGCGGGGGTGGGTTGACCATCGCAGTCCCAGTCTCGGACCACGATCTCGTCACCGGGCTGGCCCACCTCGAACCGCTCGTCGCCCACCGTGATGATCTGGCCGTTGACCGCCGCCGCTTGTTGGCATCCATCGCCCTTGAGGTCCACGCCACCGACGGCCTCGCAGGGGTTGGAGGCGGTGACGGATGGGGGCAGCGGGGTCGTGGCGGTGATCACCGGCGGGGGGTCGGCCTCCACTCCGGTACGGCTGATGGCGACGGCGAGGGCCACGGCCCCCACCGCTGCGAGTGCGACCGATACCACTCCGGTGGCAGGTCGCCCCTTCGACGGCGGCCGGCGGTGCTGGCCGACGCGCTCGGAACGGGGCCGGTCGGCCCCGAGTGATGCCGATGGGATGGCTTCGCTGATGGCGGCGGCGAGGCGACGGGCACTCGGGCGGCGGGTGGCTGGTTCAGTGCCTGCCTGATCGGCCAGGGTGAGCAGGGCGCGGCGTTCCCAGCCGGTCCAGCGGTGGTCGCGTCCCCATCGTCGGAGAGGAAAGGGCTCTGCCTCGGTTTCCGTGCCCAGCAGCGATGTCATGATGCGGCCGATGGCGGCGACGTCGTCGGCGGCCGGGCCCGGATCCGCGGTTGCATCAGCGGCGAAGCCACAGAGCACCGGTCGGCATTGTGTCCCCACCAGCACATGGGATGCATCGATCCGGCCGTGGGTGATTCCGGCGGCGTGGAGGTCGGCGATGGTGGTAGCCAACCCCACGGCCAATGCGGCCACCTGCCCCACCGAAAGGGCCCCCACCAACTCGAGGGGACGTCCAGCATGAACCGTCTGCTGCTCCCACCCCGTGGGCGTCGGCCGCGATGAGAGCAGTTGCACCACTCCGGGATGGCTGGCCTGTTGGAGTCGGACGCCCTCGGCTCGTAGACGGTCCACCTCGGCGCCCTCGGCTCGTTTCACCACCACCGGGGGGCCGGCCCCACTCACCACTTCCACGGAAATCTGCATCACTTGTAATATAACCAGTTATACTGAAACGTGTCGAAAAACACTGACGGATCGGCGGCACCACCCCCCACCCCACCCCCATCACCCTTGCGTGGGCCCCGAAGGCATGCTTGCATCGGACCCGAGGAGCGCTGGCGGAGCACTCCAAGGCGGCGGCCAACGGTGGAATCTGACCCCGGCCCCCTCGAAGCAATCGAGCGGGCCGTCCAGGAACAAGCCAAAGACATCTCCCTCGAGATGACCACCCCCACTGGCCACACCAAACTCCAAGACCTCATCGATAGCGAAATCACCCGCTGGTCCCTCGACCACCGACGCGGCCTCCGCCCCTACGACCTCAACAACCCCCTCGCCATCGCCGACCGCGCCTTCCGGAATCTCGCTGGCTACGGCCCCCTCGGCCCCCTTCTCGACGACGACGACGTCTGGGAAATCATGGTCAACGCCCCCGATTCAATTTTCGTGAAACGCCACCGAGGCCCCTCCGGCTACCACGACGAGGCGTTCCACGACGACGACCACGTCATCCGCACACTCACCAAAATCCTCGACGACGCCTCCACCTCCCACCGCAAACTCGACCCCGCCGAAGGCCTCCAAGACGCCCAACTCGACGACGGCGCCCGCCTCCACATCGTGCACGGCGACATCAGCCGAGGCGGCCACATCATGGTCAACATCCGCAAATTCACCGGCGTCGCCTACCGCCAACTCCACCAACTCGTCGAACGCTCCATGCTCACCACCCAAGCAGCCAACTTCCTCACCGCCTGCGTAAACGCACAACTCACCATCGTGATCGCCGGCGCCCCCGGATCAGGCAAAACCACCCTCATGTCATGCTGCGCCGCCGAACTAGACCCCTCCCTACGCGTCGTTATCGCCGAAGAAGTCTTCGAAGCCGACGTCCCGCTGCCGAACGTGGCCAGCATGCAAACCCGGGCCGGTCGACCCGACCGACCGGCCGTTGACCTGCGCCGTCTGGTGGCCGGGTTTCTGCGCATGGCCCCCGATGTGGCCATCGTGGGCGAGGTTCGAGACCGCGAAGCGCTGCCGCTTCTGCTCACGTTGTCGTCGGGGGTGAAGGGCTTCACCACCATCCATGCCGGTTCGGCCCGCCAGGCCCTCACCCGGCTCCGATTCATTTGCCAGTTGTCGGACTCCTCCAGCGAACTCCCCCTCACCGCTCTCAACACCCTGGTCAGCGAGAGCATCGATGTTGTCGTGCATTGTGGACGGGGCGCCGACGGACCCCGAGTGACCGAAATCATCGCTGTAGAGGACCTCGCCGGCGGACCGGAAGCGGCCCAGTTCACCGTGACCCAGGTGTTTGATCGGCCCGGCACGGGCCAGGAACTCCACTGGTCAGGCAATGTTCCCGTCCGTATCGCACGGGCCCTGGCCGAAAGCGGCGCCGACCTCCATTCCCTTCTGCAGGGACGCCCCGGAGTGTCCCCATGATCGCGGTGGTGCTGGCTACCGCGGCGGCGGCTGGCACCTATTTCCTCTTCACGGCGGCGGTGCTGGGCTGGCGCGACCTGCGCTGGCCGCGCCCTTCGGCAACCTCCCGGCACCAGGCCCGCCGCCGAGACTGGCTCGTGCAAGCCGGCCTCGCCGACATCCCGATGCGAGAACTGGCGGCGGTGATGGCGACCCTGGGTGCGCTCGGGGCCTTCGGCGCCTTCGTCGTGTTTGGGGGCATTCTCCCGGCCCTGGTAACCGGCGCGTTCGCGGCGTCTTTCCCGATTGCGTCCTACCGGGCGCGCCGCGTGAATCGACGGGCCGCCGCCATGGACGCCTGGCCGCGGCTCCTGGAGGAACTTCGGATCATGACCTCGGCCCTCGGTCGTTCCATCCCGCAATCCCTTTTCGAAGTGGGGCGACGCGCACCCCCGGACATGCAGCCCGCCTTCGCCGCCGCCCAACGCGAATGGCTCCTCTCCACCGACTTCCCCCGCACGCTGGTGGTGCTCAAGGCTGGCCTAGCTGATCCCACCGCCGACGCCGTATGCGAAACCCTCCTGGTGGCCCATGAGGTTGGCGGCACCGACCTCGACCGCCGCCTCGACGCGCTGATCGATGACCGCATCCAGGATTCTCAGGGCCGGAAGGACGCGGCCGCCAAGCAAGCCGGGGCGCGCTTCGCCCGGTTCTTCGTCTTGATCGTGCCGGCCGGAATGGCCCTCGCGGGCATGTCCGTGGGCACCGGCCGCCAGGCGTACGAAACCCCCACCGGGCAAGTCCTCGTGGTCGTGTCCCTGGTTCTCGTGGTGGCGTGTTGGATCTGGGCCGGCCGCATCATGATGCTCCCCCAAGAGGAACGGGTCTTCGATGTCTAGGACCCTGGCCCTCTCGGCGCTCCTCCTAGCTGTCGGCACCACCCTCGTGCTCTCCGAAATTCGGTGGTTCAGCCGCGAACCCCTCGCGGCGAGGCTTCGCCCCTACGGCCCCACCCGAGCCGGTAGTAACAACAGCAGTGGCGGCATCCTTTCGGTGGAGTCCTTCCGAGAGGTGATCGGCCCATTGGCCCGCCATCTCGGGGAGCGGATGGCCCGGCTTTTGGGTATCCGAGAGGAAGTGGCGGTGCGCCTCCAACGCATCCACTCCCCCGTCGACCCAACCGACTTTCGCGTCCATCAACTGGGACGGGCGGCCAGTGGCCTGGCGCTCGGCCTCCTACTCGCCGCCGCCACCCGCCCCCCTTTGGCCGTGGCCATGCTGTTGGTGCTCGGTGGGCCCGCCCTGGGCTTCCTGCTGGTTGAACAGCAACTCGCCCACCAATCCGAACAGTGGAAGCGACGGATCTTCCTCGAGCTGCCCGTGGTGAGCGAACAACTCGGCATGCTGTTGGGGGCCGGATTCTCCCTCACCGCTGCCCTCAACCGGATCGCCCAGCGGGGCACCGGTGCCTGCATGCAAGACCTCGCTATCGCGTGTGGACGGATCCGCCAGGGCCTCTCCGAAGTGGAAGCACTCAAGGAATGGGCGACTCTCGCCGATGTCGACGCCCTCGATCGGCTCGTGGCGGTGCTGGCCCTCAACCGCGAGGCCGGCGACTTGGGCCGCCTGGTCGGCAACGAAGCCCGCGCCATCCGTCGCGATGGGCAACGGGAACTCATGGAGCAGATCGAACGCCGATCACAACAGGTCTGGATCCCCGTCACCGTCGCCACGCTGGTGCCCGGTGCAGTGCTCCTCGCCGTCCCCTTCATCGAGGCGCTGCGCCTCTTTTCAACCACATGACCACTAAGGCATCCAACCAAGGAGATCCATGTCCGTGACCCCGTACGACCGCTATGTCCGCCTCATCACCTGGTGGGCCGACACCGCTCCGCCACCGCGCGACGACCGGGGGGAAGGAGTGATCTCAGCGGCGATCGCCGTGCTGATTATGGCGGGCATCGGCGCGTTGATGTGGGTTGGCTTCAAGACGATTTGGGAAGACACCGAGTCCAATACCCGAGACAAGGTCACTGAGATCGGTCAGTGAGTTGAGTACCCACCGCCCCGGGGACGACGGTGGCGCGGGCCTACTGTCCACCGCCGCCGGCGTGGTGGTGTTCCTGGTCTTCTTGCTCTTCGCGGTGCAGTTGCTCTTCGGCCTCTACGCCTCCTCCACCGTCACAGCGGTGACCAACGACGCCGCTCACCGAGCGGCCGAGGGCGGAGCCCCGTCTTGGTCGCTGATCGAGGCCGATGCCCGTCGCAACCTCGGTGAGATCGGCGATGCCGCCGAGTTCGAATGGAGTGAACACGACAGCGACGGAGACGGTGCGGTCGACACCGTTGTGCTGCTCGTGGTGGCCTCTCCTCCCCGCTTCATTCCCCCCTCCATCGGCGGTGCTCTCGGCCTTGACGAAGTTCGTCGAACCGTCCGCGTGCGCATAGAGGCGTTCCAGCCGTGAGGCCGTCTCCCCTCCGGGGTGATGCCGGCCAGGTGGGGGGCATCGAGGCCCTCTCGTTCGGCCTACTGATCTTCGTGATCGGCACCCTGCTGATCGCCAATGCCTGGGCGGTTGTCGACGCCAAGTTCGCCACCGATGCTGCCGCTCGGGAGGCCACCCGGACCTTCGTGGAATCCGACGACCCTGCCACGGCCACCGGTGCCGCCATCGCCGCTGGAAACGCCGTGATCGAGGGCCACGGACGCGATCCTCACCGGGCCCTCATCGCGCCGGTGGGCCCCGCCCAACTCCAACGATGCGCCCGCGTCGCCTTCGAAGCGGTGTACGAAGTGCCGGCGCTCTCCTTGCCGTTCATCGGCGGGTACGGCAAGGCCCCGTTCCGGGTGCGTTCCACCCACCGGGAACTCGTAGACCCCTTCCGATCCGGGCTCACCGGCGACGCCGAGGACTGTCTGTGAGGCGTCACGACCGCGCGTCGGTGCTCATGCTCATGCCCGCCGGAGTGCTCATCGTGATTCTCCTCGGGGCCATCGCTTTCGACTTGTCCGTGGTCTTTCTCCGTCAACGCCAGACCAGTTCCGCCGCCGGCGACGCCGCTAATGACCTGGCCGCACTGGCGGTGGACGAAGCCGAGTTCCGAGCCACGGGCACCTTTCAACTGAACCCCCGCCGGGCCGAGGAGATCGGCCGTCGCCTACTGGCCGAAAGCGACGTTGCCAAACAGATCATCCGTGTCGATGTGCGAGTCCCCTACCCCGACACCGTGCAAGTAACCGTGGCGGTGCGGGTGGACTACATCTTCGCCAAGGCCATCCCTGGCGCCCACCACCACACCGAGGTGCACGCCACCGCCACCGCGATCACCACCAGTGGCTAAGCACCACGGTTCACACCACCAAACGAAGCGCCACCTCGTTGGCCAACAGGCGCCCCGGCACCGTCAACACCACCCGCTCAGGCTCACTGGGGTGAGGTTCCACTAGGCCCGCGAGTTCTTCTGGCACCAACCCGAGCGCTCCTGCCGGAACGCCGTGGCGCGTCCGCAACGACAACTGCAACGCCTCCAGAGCCCGATCGGGCGGATCCAGGCGCTCATCGGCGGCTTCCACCGTTGCTCCATCGCGCACCGCTTCGAGGTAGCGGTCTGGTGTGCGAAGGTTCCAGAAGCGACGGCCCTGGCGGTGGGAGTGCGAGGCGCACCCGATCCCCTGATACTCGCCCATCGTCCAGTACAACAGGTTGTGGCGACACTCATGCCCCGGCCGGGCCCAGTTACTGATCTCGTACCAATCCAGCCCGGCCGCCCCCAGTTGTTCGGTGGCCGCCAAGTACTTGTCGGCCTGATCGTCGTCGTCGGGGTGCCGGGCCGGATCGGCGGCAAGGGCGGTCCCCGCTTCCACAGTGAGCGCATAGGCGGAAACATGCGGCGGCTCCAGCGCCACCACATCGGCCAAGGTCTGGCACCAGTCGGCCATGGTCTCCCCCGCCCCGCCGTAGATCACATCCAGGTTGAAGGTTTCGAAGCCCGACGCTCGCGCCAAGGCCACTGATCGCTCCACGTTGGCCCGGTCGTGGGTGCGGCCAAGCGCCGCCAGTACGTGCGGCGAAGTGGATTGGACACCAAACGACAGTCGGTTCACCCCACCCGCCCGGTAGGTGTCGAGCAATTCGGCGGTCACCGTGTCGGGATTGCACTCCACGGTCACCTCGGCCTCGGCGGTACGCGGCACACGCTTGAGCACGGCAACGAGGTCGGCGGCGGGAACCATCGACGGTGTGCCACCGCCCACAAAGATAGATGTGGCCGCCGGCATACCCGCCGCCACCAGTTGGTCGGCATCCAAGCGACAGGCCTCCAAGTAGGCCTCGGTGAGGTGGTGTCGGTCGGTCCAGGTGGCAAAAGAGCAGTAGTCGCAGCGTGCCGCGCAAAACGGAATGTGGAGGTACACACCGAACGGCGTCGGAGGGATCGCCGTCACCGGCCCATCATGGCCACTACCGGAATCAGGCCGGTGCAGGGGCGGAGACCACGCCGAGACCCTCGAGGCGAGAGACTACGGCGTCGGGAATCACGTCCAGGATGCAGGCGACGGCGCGAAGATCATCACGGCGCACCGTGATGACCCGACCGTTGTAATCGCCTCGCTGTACCTGGATCATCCGCAGGAATCGAATCAGCATGGCGGCATCGGGCCCCTCGATACCCGCAATGGCGCCGAGATCAATCTTCGCCACCCGTTCCACCGCGGGCACTACCTCGGCGGTGAGATCGATAAAAACAGGCGCATCACCGGGTCGGCTACCGAAGTCGGGGCCGGCATCGCCGGGGAGCAGCTGATCTACCGGCACGTGGTAGTAGCGCGCCAGCCGCTGAAGCCGGATCACCGAAATAGCCCGCTCGCCGCGCTCGTAGGCCCCGAGCACCGAAGCCTTGAATTCATGACCCGATGCCGTGTCCACTTCCTGGAGCGACAGGCTCTTCTGACGCCGGATACTCCGCAGACGCTCCCCCACCAGTGCAGCGTAGGCCCCCGCTTCGGAAGTCTCGCTCAATGCCTCACTCATTTGATCCCTACCTCCCACAAATTCCCGCCACGGAGCACCTCCGCACCCGCCACATTACCACCCAGAGCACTAAGACCAAGCCATGCTCCCCACCCAAGGTGACCTTATCCTACTGGTGGGACGATAACAACACTTAGGGTGAACTCCCCGCTACGGATTGCGGAAAGGGGCGACGGTTCCGTCGCGCAAGGACGCCAGCAGCACCGCCGCGGTCCATGCGGCGGTCTCCGCCCGCAACACATGAGGGCCCAGACCCACTCGATCCCCCGCCACCGCGCCCTCCGACACGGACCATCCCCCCTCGGGGCCCACCAGCACAAAAGGCACCTGCAGGCTCAGTGGCGCCCCGCCGCGCTCGGCCATGGTGGCCCCCGCCGCCACCAATGAAGCCACCTCGGCCACATCGGCAACCTCCGGCAGACGGGGCCGGTGACATTGTCGGGCCGCGGCTCGGGCCACCAGGCGTAGCCGGTCCACCGCCTTGGCGGCTTTGGCCGCATCCCACCGCACCACGGACCGTTCGGCACGAAACGGCACGATCCGGTCGATACCCAACTCGGTGAGCTTCTGCACGATCAGTTCGGGCTTGTCGCCCTTCACCAACGCAAACCCCACCGCCAGCGGCGGGTTGGCCAGCGGCAGTTCACACACCGGACCAAACTCGCGCAGCGCCCCCGCCTCTGCCGGATCAAGCCGCGCCGTTCGCCATCTACCTTCCCCGTCGGCCACCGTCAGCTGATCCCCGGCCCGCTGGCGAAGCACTCGAAGGAGGTGATGGAGGTCTTCCTCGGAGAGCGCCGGCCCGTGGAGATCCGCCACAAAAGCCATCGGCCCAGGGTGATCGGCAGGGTGGCCGATGGCGAGGGTCACCGAAAGGCGGAACGAATGCGCGATAGCAAGCCCGCGTCGGCGGGCGCCACCTCGTCGCCGCGTTGCTCGGCATAGGCACGCAGCAAGTCTTCCTGCTCCGGGGTGAGGTCGGTGGGGACTGACACGCTCGTCTTCACGATGAGATCGCCGCGTTGTCGCCGATCAAGGTGCGGCACACCGCGACCACGCAGGCGAAACTCGCGTCCGTTGGCGGTGCCTCGAGGCACCACGAGATCCTCGGCGCCATCAAGGGTGGCGAACTCGATATGCACACCGAGTGCGGCCTGCGTGAAGGTAATGGGTAGTTCGACGTGAAGATCAAAGCCCTCCCGCTGGAAACGCTCATGGGCGGCGGCGCGCACATGCACATAAAGATCACCAGCACCGCCGCCGCGCTGACCCACCGCACCCCGTCCGGTGAGGCGAAGGGTGCTGCCGGTATCCACCCCGGCCGGAATGTCCACCGTGTAGGTGCGCTCCTCGATGGTGCGCCCCTCACCACGGCACGCGCTGCAGGGGTCGCTGATCACCTGGCCCTGCCCACTGCAACGAGGGCACACCGAGTTGGTAACCATCTGACCGAGAAAACTCTGCCGCACGCGCTGTACCTGCCCCACCCCGGCGCACTCGAGACAGGTGATCGGTGAAGTGCCGGGCTTGGCGCCAGTGGCCCCACACGGCTCGCAGGCGATGGCCGTGCGCACATCAACCGGGTGCTGGGTGCCAAACACCGCTTCGACGAAGGTGAGCTCGGCTACCACCTCGAGGTCGGTACCCCGGGGCGGGCCGCTCGGGCCGCGGGCACGGCCACCCCCACCGAAGGGACTGTTCCCCCCGAAGAACGCATCAAAGATGTCGTTGACACCACCACCCGCGGACCCACCGCCGGGCCCGCTGTCGGGGCCGTACCGGTCGTAGTGCTGGCGCTTCTGCGGGTCCGACAGCACCTCATAGGCCAGGGCCACTTCCTTGAAGCGAGTCTCAGCACTCGGATCGGAGTTGGTGTCGGGGTGGAGTTCACGGGCCCGTCGGCGATAGGCGCGCTTGATCTCCTCGACGCTGGCATCAGCACCTACCCCAAGCAGGGCGTAGTAATCCTCGGCCACGTCAGCCCTCCGTGAGGCGTTGCGATAGACGATGGCTCACCACGGCAACCGCCGCCATGGCCTGGGGATAATCCATACGGGTGGGGCCGAGCACCCCAATAGTGCCGGCCTCTTCGCCATCCATCCGATACGGCGCCACGATCAGTGCACACTCGGCCAACGGCGCCATCCCCGTCTCCGTTCCAATGGCCACCTGCAGGCCGCGGTCGAGCACATCCCGAAGGAGGGTAACCACCACATACTGCTGCTCCAGGATGCCCAGCACTTCCCGCACTGTCTCGATGGCATCAAAAGCATGCGCGACCTGGGAGGTGCCGCCCACAAAGACCTGGTCGAGTTCGTCGCCACTGTCGCGGCGCAGTGAACCCAGGGCCAGTGTGCACAACGCATCGGTGGCGGCATCGCCGGTGGCCGGTGGCGCGCTGAGAGCATGGCGTCCCATACCGGTGAGGTGAGCGGCGAGGTGCACCGTGGCCGCCCCAATCCGCTCCTCCCCGATCGGCTCCGCTAGTTCGACAGTGTGTTTCTCCACCGCCCCGTTCGACATCACCGCCACCACCAGGGCCGTGGTGGTGGTGATGCTCACCACCTGCACCGAACGCACTGTGGTCTCGGTGGGCGTGGGGGCCACCACCACGCCGGCATAGTTCGTAAGATCACTCAGCAGACGCGATGTGTCTTGGAGCATCTGCTCGAGTTCACCGTGGGCGTGGTCGAAGAACGACCGCACCTGCACCGCCTCGGAACCGCGCAGGGGGGCCGGTTGTCCGAGATGGTCCACAAAGAAGCGATAGCCCTTTTCGGTGGGGACCCGCCCGGCGCTGGTGTGTGGCTGACGGAGGTAGCCCTCTTGCTCCAACGTGGCCATGTCGTGGCGAACCGTGGCCGATGACACCTGCACGCCAGAGGACTTCACGACATGCGCGGACCCCACCGGCAGAGCGGTGTCAATGTACTCCTCCACTACGGCCCGGAGGATGGCGGCCTTGCGTTCGTCGAGCATCGGGTTACCTGGCAGTCGATGCTACCGAGTGCCAGCCCCCCTGAGCAGGTCTTGGCCGTGCGCCCGCGTCTGACAGGGTGGTGCCATGCGGTTCATCGTGGTGGGAGCAGGGGCCATCGGGGGTGTGGTCGGTGGGCGGTTGGCTCAGCACGGACACGACGTCGTCCTCGTGGTGCGGGGGGCTCACCACGACGCCATCGCAGCCAACGGCCTCCTGATCCGGTCGCCTGACGATGAGGTGCGGGTGGGGGTACCGGTCGTGGCCCATCCCCACCAGGTCGTCTTCGGTCCGGACGATGTCGTGCTCCTCGCCGTGAAAGGCCAAGACACCGCCGCCGCCCTAGCGTCATTGGACCGCGCCCCCCACGACGTGGCTATCGCCTGCCTGCAGAACGGCGTGGACAACGAGCGCCAGGCCCTCCGGCGCACCGCCAACACCTACGCGGTGCCCGTGATGCTGCCGGCCACCCACCTAGAGCCGGGGGTGGTCGATGCCTCCTCGGCCCCCACCACGGGCATCCTCGATGTGGGCCGCTATCCGTTCGGGGTTGACGATCGGGCCGAGGCCATGGCGAGGGCGTTTGCGGCATCCACCTTCAGTGCCAGGACGAACGAAGCCGTCATGCGCTTCAAGTGGTCGAAGCTACTCATGAACCTGGGCAACGCCATCGAAGCGGCCATCGGTCCGAGCGGCCGGGTGAGCGAGCTCTACACCGCCGCCCGGGCCGAGGCCGAGGCCGTCCTCGCCGCCGCCGGGATCGACTGCGCATCCGGCGAGGAAGACGCGGCCCGGCGCGGGGACCTCCTCCGGATTCGCCCGATTGGGGCACAACGCTGGGGCGGTGGGTCCTCCTGGCAGAGCCTCGCCCGCGGTACGGGGAGCATCGAGGCCAACCAGCTCAACGGTGAGATCGTGCTCCTGGGGCGCCTCCACGGCGTGGCCACACCGGTCAACGCGGGGTTGCAGCGCGTGGCCAACGACCTCGCGGGCGCCATGGCCCCGCCGGGATCGCTCACCGAGGCGGAGCTGCTCGCCCAGTTGGGATGACCCTCAGCGACCCCGCACAACGGCGTAGCGCCGCAGTGCCTCGACGCGCTCCTCGGCGTGATCCACCATCGGCGCTGGATACCCCGGGGGCGCTCCGGCAGGGTCGTCCCAGGGGTGGTGCACATACCGGTCTCCTACCGCCGCCAACTCCGGCACCCAGCGGCGCACGTACACGCCTCTCGGGTCGAAACGTTCGCCCTGGGTCACCGGGTTGAAGATCCGGAAGTAGGGGGAAGCATCGGTGCCGGTGCCCGCCACCCACTGCCATCCGTGCTG
Organism: Acidimicrobiia bacterium; assembly: GCA_009694375.1. NCBI lineage: Bacteria > Bacillati > Actinomycetota > Acidimicrobiia > Acidimicrobiia bacterium. The sequence goes on along the minus strand of SHVB01000017.1, from coordinate 17,879 downwards.
GTTCGAAGCCACGTCGCCATCGGCGAGATGTTCCATGAAGAAACGCGCGCCCCTCGTCCAGTCAAGGTGTAGGTCCTTCACCAGGAAACTGGCCACCAGCATCCGCACCCGATTGTGCATGAAACCCTCGGCCACCAATTGCCGCATCCCCGCGTCAACGATGGGGAAGCCCGTACGCCCTTCACACCAGGCCTGAAACAGACCATCGGTATCAGCTACGTCTACCTCCATACCCGCCATCGCCGGGTTGAAGGCGCTACGCACGGTGTCGGGACGGTGGTGGAGCACATCGGCGTAGAACTCCCGCCACCCCAGTTCCGAACGGAACACTGCCTCGGCCCGACTACTGCCCAGTTCCGCCAAGAGTTGCCGCGGGTGCAGGCAGCCCCACTTCAAGTACGGCGCCAACCCGGAGGTAGCCGCCGCGCCAGGGTCGTTGCGCTGCTCGTCATAGGCGGCGAGGTGCTCGCCGTAGAAGCGATTTGCCCTCGCCCAGGCCGCTACCTCCCCCGGCTCGGGCAGGTGACCGGCACTCGCTGCGGCGGCTGGCCACTGCTCACTCGACAACGCCGCCCACTGCAGTGCGCCCGGTGCCGGGAGCGCCCCGGCCCAGCCGTGGATCATCCACGCCTTGAAAAACGGCGTGAACACCTTGTAGGGCAGCCCGGATCCATTCAGTACCGAACCCGGTGCCACGGCGTAGGGCGACCCCACCCGCACGAGGGTTCGGTCGGCCTCCCGCAACACCGCCGCCACGCGCTCGTCGCGGAGAGCACCATAGGGCGCGAAATCACCGGTGACGAAGACCTCGCGGGCGTCAACTTCCGCCGCCACCGCCGCCACCACTGCAGCCGGATCGCCCCACCGCACCACCAAACGGCCACCAATCGACTCGTCCAAAGCCCGCAGACACCCCACCAGAAACGCCCGGCGGTTCGCCCCGGCCGGGCCCCAGAGGCGGTCGTCCATGCAAAACAGGGCCACCACCTCACCGCCCGGTCCCGCCGCCTGCACCGCCTCGGTGAGGGCCGGGTGATCCACGAGGCGCAGGTCTCGGCGGAACCAGATGATGGTGGTGGTCACATGCTGTTCCTAGCGGAACCGCCGCCGGAGCACCCATCGCTCCTAGCGCCCGCCCCCTGCCGCCCGAGTTGACGCGCACCGAACATGGTCACCGCCGATGGAGCATCGAGCGCCACGAAGGCTCTCGTTCAGTCCTCCAGGCGCAGGGCGCTCACAAAGGCCTCTTGGGGCACCTCCACCCGGCCGATGTTCTTCATCCGCTTCTTCCCGGCCTTCTGCTTCTCCAACAGTTTGCGTTTGCGGGTGATGTCGCCGCCGTAACACTTAGCCAGCACATCCTTGCGCTTGGCCTTCACCGTCTCCCGGCTGATGATCTTTCCGCCGATGGCGGCCTGGATCGGCACGTCGAACATCTGTCGGGGAATCAACTCAGCCAGTTTCTCCGACATGCGCTTGCCGTACTCCTGGGCCTTGTCCTTGTGGAGAATGTTGGAGAAAGCATCGGCCGGCACACCGTTGAGGAGCACGTCCACCTTTACGAGATCGGATCGCACATACCCCGCCGGCTCGTAATCCAGTGACGCGTAGCCCTGGGTACGGCTCTTGAGTTGGTCGAAGAAATCCCGCACCACTTCGGCGAGGGGCACCTTGTAGATCAGTTCCATCCGCTCCGGCGAGAGGTACTCGAGTTTCAGCATTTCACCCCGTCGTTGCTGACACAGTTCCATGATCGTCCCCGTGTAGTCCTTCGGAGTGAGGATCGTGCAGGTGAGCATCGGCTCCTCGATGAAGTCGATCTCCACCATGGGCGGCAGGGCTGAAGGGTTCGCCACCTCCAGCACTTCGCCATCGGTCTTGTGTACGAGATAGGCCACCGAGGGTGCCGTGGCGATCAGGTCGAGATTGAACTCGCGCACGAGACGCTCCCGCACAATCTCCATGTGCAACAGCCCCAGGAACCCGCAGCGGAAGCCGAAGCCCAACGCCCCTGATGTCTCCGGCTCGTAGGTGTAGGAGCCGTCGTTCAGGCGCAGTTTCTCCAGGGCATCTCGCAGGTCGGAGAACTGGTCGCCGTCGATGGGGTAGAGGCCGCAGAACACCATCGGCTTCGGCTCGCGATAGCCCTCGAGCGGCGAGGAGGCGGGGTGGATGGCATCGGTGACCGTCTCGCCGGAGCGGGCTTCGCGCACGTCCTTGATGCCGGCGATCAGGTAGCCGGTCTCACCGGGGCCGAGCGACACCACCGGCGTGTGATCCGGACTCCGCACGCCTACCTCGTCGGCGTCGTGCACGGCATTGGCCTGCATAAACTTCACCCGGGCACCGGTCCTGAGCACTCCGGTCATTACCCGCACCGACGACACCACCCCCCGGTAACTGTCGTAGTACGAGTCGAAGATCAGCGCCTGGAGCGGATCATTCGGGTTACCGGTCGGGGCCGGGATCGCTTCGATGACCGCGTCGAGCAGTTCGGGCACTCCGGCGCCGGTCTTGGCGCTGATGCGAAGGATCCCGGCGGCGGGGATCCCCAGCACCTGTTCGATCTCGGCGGCACAGCGGTCGGGGTCGGCGGCGGGAAGATCGAGTTTGTTGAGACACGCCACGATTTCCAGGTCGTTCTCCAGCGCCAGATAACAGTTGGCCAGCGTCTGGGCCTCGATCCCCTGAGCGGCGTCGACGAGCAGGATCACGCCTTCGCAGGCCGCCAGCGACCGCGAGACCTCGTAGCCGAAATCCACATGGCCGGGGGTATCGATCAGGTTGATGACATGGTCCTGATAGTCGAGCCGGACCGACTGGAGTTTGATCGTGATGCCCCGCTCCCGCTCAATGTCCATCGAATCGAGGTACTGGGCTCGCATATCTCGAGGGTCGACGGCTCCGCACAACTCGAGGAGGCGATCGGCGAGCGTGCTCTTCCCGTGGTCGACATGCGCCACGATAGATAGGTTGCGGAGGCGACTGAGGTCCATAGGAGGGAAACCATCACGGTACCGGGACCTCTGGATGTGACGAGAATCCGAGGAGGCGGGTAGAATGGGCGGGTTCGATTCCATCCCAGATCTACTGAGCAGGACACCTCGTGGCCAACATCAAGAGCCAGATCAAGCGCAACCGTCAGACCGTCAAGCGCACCGAGCGAAACAAGGCCGTGCGTAGCGAATTGAAGACGCGCACCAAGGTCGCCTCGGCGGCCGCCACGTCGGGCGCCGACAACGCCATCGAGCTGAACCGATTGGCCCAGAAGCGTCTCGACACCGCAGTGAACAAAGGCGTGATCCATAAGAACGCCGCCGCCCGCCGGAAGTCGCGGCTCGCCAAGAAACTGAACCAGGGCGCCGTCTCCGCCACCTGAGCGGGCCTCACCACGATCGCTGCACTGTGCCGGGCCCAGCGCCCGGCACAGTCGCGTTCGGGCGCTACTTGGATAGCGCCGCCAGCCGGGCCACCAAGACCTCGAGGACAAGACCATCGGGCCAGGCCTTGCCGCCGCGCAGGTCCAGATCGGCCCGCGCCAGCAGATCGATCGCCCGGACGATGCGCTCGTGCCCAAGACGACGGGCCTGCCCCATGGCTTTGCGGGCCGGGAAGGTGGATCCCTTCATCCCCAGCAGGGCCGCCGCATCGCTCTCCGAAGCCACCGCCGCACCGTCAAGTCGCAGCATCCGGCCGAAGTGGGTGTGCAGGGTGCTGAGTACCTGGAAAGGGTGGCGCTCGCCTTGCCCCACCATGCGCTGAAGCAGATCGAGGGCCGTGGCCCGGTCGCCGCGATCAATGGCATCGGTGAGATCCCACGGGGGAACGCTGCCGTCATCACCGAGAAACGGTTCGATCTCCGCCGCCGTGATCTTTCGACCAACCCCAAAGGTGGAGGTGAGCAGGTCGATCAAACCAAGCAGTCGGCCTGGCTCATCGCCTACCCACACCACCAACCTCTTGCGGCCATTGGCATCCACTTTTAGACCCGACTCGGCCAGATGCTCCTCCACCCACTCGGTAACTTTCCGACCCGGACTTGAATCCACCTGGGCCCCGCCGCAGCGCGTTACTGCTTCAAGGAGGGCCTTGGGCACTTTCCCCGTGCCCCATTCCAGCACCAGGCGTGTGCTCGGGAGCGGGTCGAGGAGGTAGTCCACCAGGGGTTGGACGAGGTCATTGCGCTCCCGTTTTTCAGTGACGCGGCCCAACACCACCCGAAATTCAGTGAGGAACGGTGGAGTTTGGGCAGCATCCACGAGTACGAGCAACGGATCGAGCCCATCAGCGTCGACGGCCCCCACGTCGATCTCCTCCACCACGAGCGAACGTTCCTCATCACCCACGAGATCGTCCACAAAGGCGCGCACCGCATCGCGCAGCACCGCGTCGTTGTCGCCCTTCAGGAGCGTGATCGGGACGGCGCTCATCCGCTGGCCGCCCGGGCCTCCAGTACCGCCGCCATCACATCAGCGGTGCGGCGCGCCCCCCGCACATCATGCGCCCGCAGCACGCGACACCCTTGCGAGATACCGAAAGCATGGGCGGCATGGGATACCTCGCGACGGTCGCCCACCTCCTGCCCCACGAGCGCCCCCAGAAACCGCTTGTTCGATGCCGAGAGGAACAGCGGCCAACCGAGTTGCGCGAGTTGGTCATGGGAACGCAGCAAGGCCAGCGACTGCGGCTCGCTCTTTCCGAGGTCGAGTCCGGCATCCACCATGACTCGCTCTCGAGGGATTCCCGCCGCCTCGGCCTGCTCGGCCCGCTGCCGCAAAAAGCGCGCCACCGCCTTGGTTACCGGCTCGTCGTACACCGGATTCGGATCCGGGACCCGTGGGCCGATGCGGATGTGCGTCGCCACCACCGACGCACCACCCGCCGCCGCCACCGTGAGGTAGGCCGGGTCCTCGAATCCGCTGATGTCGTTGCCCACCACCGCCCCGGCGGCGATGGCCTCCTGCAGGACCGACGCCCGCCAGGTATCCACCGACAGGGGAAGATCGAAGCGTTGCTGCAATGCCTCGATCGCCGGAATCACCCGATCCAGTTCCTCCTGCGGCCCCACCTCCGGGCCGGGGCCGGCCTTCACCCCGCCCACGTCGAGAAAATCAGCCCCCTCCCCCACGAGTTGCTCGGCCTTGCCGAGAAAAGCGTCGAAGTCGTAATAGGCACCGCCATCGAAGAACGAATCCGGGGTGCGGTTCAAGATCCCCATGACCAGCGCGCGATACCGGATATCGAAGCGATGGTCGCCGAGAGCCACCACCGGACAAGCCAGGTCATCTACCACGCGCCACGGCATCGACTCCACGAAAGGGGAACCTACCTTGTTGTTTCAACACCTCCTCGACCCGAGGTCATCGGGGACGAGCATCCACCACTAGACGCTCCGGCAAAGCCGTGATCCGCACCGCAAGTCGGCCTACTTCCATCCCGCCCCCCGGCGGGGGTCGGGCCACCGGCACACCCACCGAGCCAAGAGTGCCAGGATCAGCAGTCACCACGCCACCGGTGGGATGCCCCTGGAGCACATCCGCCACCACCTCTCGCGGCACCGACGCATCGGCCACCACCAGCAGCCCGATCCGATCGATGCCCGATCGCCGCAATCCCTCCAACACCCCTGCCGATCCCACCGAGCGTCCGCCCCCCGCATCGCTCAGGACCACCAGTGCGCTTGACCCCTCGCGCCACACCGTCACTCCGGTAGTCACCGATGCCCGCAGCGGCGGCGGGGCCCTCGCCGCCACCACCGCCACGAGCACCGCGGTGCCCGCCAATAACAACCCCGCCTGGCGCACCCACTCGACCCGGCGTGCTCCCACCGCCGCCACCGCCAGACCCACCCCCAGCGCCACCACTTCCCCACCCCCGAGTTCGCCCAAGGAAGCCTGGGCGAGGTGGTGAGCCACCGCCTCCAACCAAGCCAGCCCAGCCCCGGTGGGTAGCTGAAGCAGCCACGCCACCGACGGGCCCGCAACTCCCGCGAGCAGGCCCGCCGTGAGACCCCACACCATGATCGCTCCCGCCACCGGCACCGCCAGGAGGTTGGCGGGCAGCGAAGCCACCGGAATGGGCCCGAAGGTGGCAAGCAATACGGGAGCCACCCCCAGCTGGGCCGCCAGGGTGACCGCCATTGCCTCCCGGAACAGTGCCGGACCCGGCAGGACCTCCAGGAGCCGGGGCGCCAACACCACAATGGCTGCCGACGCCGCCACCGAAAGCCGGAACCCCACCGAATGCACGAGCAATGGGTCGATCATCAGTAGCCCTGCACTGGCCCAACCCAGCACCGTGACCCGGGCCAGGGCATGGCCGGTGGTCGTCACCAGAGTTGCCAGCGCGGCAAGGGCCGACGCCCGCAACACCGATGGTTCAAAACGCGTCATCAACCCGAACATCCCAATCAGCCCGAGGGTAAGAAACCAACGGGGCCACAGCCGCAGGCGCCGCAACACCGGGCTGGCCAACGCCAACACAAACGACACGTTTTGTCCCGAAACAGCCAATAGGTGGGTGAGCCCAGCACCGCGAAAATCGTCGGCCAGCCCAACCGGCTGCGCCCGATCGTCACCGATCACCAGCCCCGTGTAGAGCGCCCGTTGCCGGGGCGACATTGACTCGGCGCCCGCCATCAGGGTGCGCCGCAGAGCGTTGGCCACCTGGCTCGGCCCCGAGCCCAGGTGCCATCGCTCCACCCGGGAGAGGCGCAGGCGACCGCCGATGTGTCGGGGGACGAGCCAGGTGGCCTCAGGGGGCACCGCCGTCACCACGCCTCGAACGGCCATCACCTCGCCAGCGAGTCGCCCTTGGAGAGCCTGGGCGGCGGGCCCTTCGGCGCGAGCCTCCAAGCGACGCCCCCCCACCCGCACATCTACTCGTACCCCTCCGAAGGACGGCACCGGGTCGCTCACCAGTTCCACTTCGCCCGCCCACGAGCCGGGGCGCACCCCCGCCAGACCGTCGAGACTGCGCTGGGCCAACCCGCTCACCATCAGTCCTACCGCCAGGATCAGCAATCCGTTCTGTCGCCCCACCAGCGCGAGGACCACCACCCCGAGCCCCGCCCCCAGGCTCGGCCGGGCCGGGTGGAGCGCGCCGAGGGCCGCCGCCCCCGCCAAGGCCACCGCCACCGGCGGGGAGAAACTCACACCGTCACCAGCGGACGCAGTTGCTCCAGTTTCGCTTCGCCGATGCCAGGCACGTCCAACAACTCATCGACCGATGCGAATCCACCCACTTCTTGGCGATAGTTGATAATGGCCGACGCGGTGGCAGGCCCCACTCCCGGCAAGCCATCCAGTTCCTCCTCGCCGGCGGTATTGAGATTCACGGCGGCCGCGGGGAGATCCGTTCCGCTCGCACTCGTAGGCCCGGTGGCCCCGAGTACCACCGGTGGCGGCGTTTCACCGACCACTGGTACATACAAGCGCGTGCCGTCGCTTAGCGGGGCCGCCAGGTTGATCCCGGTGGCGTCGGCGTCGGGGCGCAAACCGCCGGCGGCGGTAATGGCATCGGCCACTCGCGCCCCCGCCGGCAACTCGTGCAGACCCGGGGTGATCACCGCACCGGCCACGTGCACGACGAAGGGCACGGGAGCCGTGGTGGTGGTGGTGAGGGGGGTGGCCACGGTAGAAGCGGCGAAGGGCAGCGCCACCTCCGGTGGGGCCGCCGTCGGTCGTAGGAGCCAGGCCACCCCCGCTAGGGCTGCCAGAGCCACCCCCGCCCCGAGCGCAATGCGCAGTGGGGAGGTACCCGTGGCATCGGCCACCTGCTCGACGCGCTCGCGCCACGAGCGAGGCGGTAGCGGGCGGAGGGGAATATCGCCCTCGCGGGGCGCACCGTTGGAGATCTCAGACACTGTCCCTCCCAGGGACGCGACCATGCAGCCACAACGGGGGAAGGACGAACGAAGGCTATCGGTGCAGGAGTGTCACCAACAGGGGGCAACTAGGCGAAACCCCTCCCCCCTAGAACAGGCGCGCCGTCAGTTCCTTGCGATACGCCGCGGTACGCGGATCGTCGGGACCCAGCACCTCTAGTAGATCTACGAACCGCTGCCGCGCCGTCTCGTCGTCTTTCACCGAAGCCAGCAGGCGGTCGAGTTCGATACGCACATCTTCCATTTCGTCAGCCGGCCCCACCCGGGCCAACGCCGCGAGGTGCCGCGTCTCCGTCGACGCGGGGATCCGCTCGAGAAGCGCCAGCCCCTCCGCTTTCGCGGTCTCGTCTTGTTGCACCACCAGGAGCGCCGCCAGGGCCAGTACCGCTTCGGCGTGGCCCGGTTCTTGTTCGAGAATCAGGCGGAGCGATGCCTCGTCGCCGGCGGCGAGCAGGGCGGCGAGGGCATCCTCCTGCTCGGTCGGTAGGAGGCGGGTGATGAACTCGCGCACCTTGTCCTCCGAGAGCGCCCCCACGAAGCCATCGATGACTTTGCCGTCGCGCATTGCGTACACCGCCGGGATGCTCTGCACCTTGAAGGCCTCCGGGATCTGGGTATTGGCATCCACGTCGACCTTGACGAGCACCACGGCTCCGGCGGTCTCGTCCACCACCTTCTCCAGGATGGGGCCCAGCGTTTTACAGGGGCCACACCACTCGGCCCACAGGTCCACCACCACGGTGACCTGCTTCGATCGCTCCACGACCTCCGTAGGGAAGGTGGCATCGGTAACGTCAAGGGACATGGGTGTCAATCTACCGGCGGCGGTACCCTCGCCCACCACAACCCCTAGGTCGGAAGGAGGCCACCGACATGACCGAGACCATCAAGGGAATCGACGAGAGTGGCGTCACCGCCTGGTTCGCTGATCACATCCCGCAGGCCGCGGGCCCCCTCACCTTCGCCCTGATCGCCGGCGGGCATTCGAACCTCACCTACCGCGTGACCGACGCAGCCGGACAGGCCTTCGTGCTGCGCCGTCCCCCGCTGGGCCAGGTTCTCGCCACCGCCCACGACATGAGTCGCGAGCACAAGATCATTTCGGCCCTCGGACCCACCGACGTGCCGGTGGCCCCGGCTCTGGGCCTCTGCCTCGACGACCAGGTAAACGGCGCCCCGTTCTATGTCATGGACTTCGTGGATGGTCGTGTCCTACGCGACCAGGTCGCCGCCGCCGCCATCTCTCTCCCCGCCCGCGCCCAGGCCAGCCGGTCGGTGGCCGACACGCTGGCTCGCATTCACGCCATCGACCCCGATGCCGTTGGTCTTGGAGACTTGGGTAAAAAAGCCGACTATCTCCCTCGGCAACTGAAGCGCTGGTACGGGCAGTGGAACCAGTCCAAGACCCGGGAGCTTCCCCTGATCGACGAGCTCCACGATCAGTTCCAAGCCCGCATTCCCGAACAGGGGCCAGCGGCCATCGTCCACGGCGACTACCGCCTCGACAACTGCATGACCGATGACGACGGCAACATCGTGGCCGTGCTGGACTGGGAACTGTGCACTCTCGGAGATCCACTGGCCGATGTGGGCCTCTTGATGGTCTATTGGACAGAGGCCAGCGATGCGGTGCCGATGCTGCTCACGGCCCCCACCGCGCAAGAAGGGTTCCTCACCCGTCAGGGGGTGCTCGAGCGTTACTCACACATGAGCGGACGGGATCTTTCCCAGATCGAGTACTACACGGCGTTCGGCTACTGGAAACTGGCCTGTATCATCGAAGGCGTGTACGCCCGCTATGTGGGCGGTTCCATGGGCAGTAGCGACCCCGCCACCTTCGACGGGTTCAAGGTCCAGGTCGAGCGGTGCGCCGAAGCCGCCAAAGACGCAATGAGCCGACTCGGATGAGGATCGCCCCATGAACCCGCTCTATTCCCTGGTAGATCAACCCGCCCTCGAATCCCCTGTCCTGGTAATGGTCCTCAAAGGCTGGATCGACGCGGGCCTCGGGGCAGCCGAGGCGGGCGAGGTGCTCGCTCAGAACCTCGAACGCCATACCGTGGCCCGCTTCGACGCCGATCAGTTGCTCGACTGGCGCGCTCGCCGCCCCACGATGCGCTTAGTCGATGGCATCAACACCCACCTGGCCTGGGAGGAGACCGAACTCTCTTGGGCCAAGGACAAGAGCGGACGAGACATCCTCTTGTTGTTGGGCAACGAACCCGACCATGCCTGGATGGCGTTCTCGCAACAAGTGGTGGACCTCGCCCTGCAATTTGGCAGCCGGATGGTGCTGGGCCTGGGGGCCTACCCCACTCCCGCACCCCACACCCGACCCCCGCTCGTCGCCGCCGCGGCATCGGAAGTCGCGCTCACCGTGGGCCTGCTGCGCAACACCGTGGAGGTGCCCTCGGGGGTACAGGGCATGATCGAACGACAAGCGGCCCTTCGCGGCTTGCCCACTCTCGGTCTCTGGGCGCAGGTGCCGCACTACGTGGCGACCATGCCCTACCCGGCGGCGTCGTTGGCGCTCATCGAGACCACCAATACGGTGGCCGGGTTGGACCTACCCATTGGCGATCTCGTTGATCGAGCCGCCGTGAGTCAATCGAAAATCGATGAACTCATCGCCCAGAACCCCGAGCACACCGCCATGCTTGATCAGCTGGAGCAAAACGCTGACCAGCAGACCGCCACATCGGAACTTTCGGCAACGACCGGCGACGATCTGGCGGAGGAACTGGAACGCTTCCTTCGCGACCAGTAACCCCTCGGGCCACCCTTGACCTACCGCTCAATGGCAGTGGCTAAGGTCGGAGGAATGAAAGTAGACGGGGGCCTCGGAGGAGATCTGACCAGCGCGGCGCGCTCCGCTGCGGTGCAGGAAAAGCAAGGCTACGACGGCCTCTGGAGCGCCGAAACCGCCCACGATCCGTTCTTCCCGCTCCTGCTGGCGTCGCAGTCGACCCAACGGGTTGAGTTGGGCACCGGGATCGCGGTGGCGTTCGCCCGCAATCCGATGAACCTCGCCCAACTCGGCTGGGACATGCAGGCCGCCTGCGAGGGGCGCTTCATCCTCGGGCTCGGAAGCCAGATCAAGCCCCACATCACCAAACGTTTCTCGATGCCCTGGACCCATCCGGCCCCGCGTATGCGGGAGATGATCCAGGCCATCCGAGCCATCTGGGCGGCCTGGAACGACGGCAGCAAGCTCGATTTCCAGGGCGATTTCTACACCCACACCCTGATGACGCCCTTCTTCGACCCCGGCCCCAACCCCTACGGCGACGCCAAGATCTTCCTGGCGGGCGTGGGCCAAGGGATGACCGAGGTGGCCGGCGAGGTTTCCGACGGATTCCTCTGTCACGGCTTCACCACCGAACGCTATCTACGCGAGGTCACCCTGCCCGCACTCGATCGGGGAGCGGCCAAAGCCGGCCGCACCCGGGCCGACGTGGAGATCTCCGGCCCGGCGTTCGTGGTCACTGGCGGTAACGAGGAGGAGATGGCGGCCTCCCGGACCGGCACGAAGCAGCAGATCGCCTTCTATGGCTCCACTCCGGCGTACCGAGGCGTACTCGAACTCCACGGGTGGGGTGGCCTTCAGGACGACCTCAATAAAATGTCCAAAGAGGGTCGCTGGAAAGAAATGGGCGAGCTCATCACCGACGACATCCTCGACACCTTCGCAGTGATCGGCGAACCGGAGCAGATTGCCGCCGGCCTGCGGGCGCGCTACGGCGGCATCGTGCAGCGAATCAGTTTCTACGCCCCGTACGCCTCGGACCCGGAGCGTTGGCAGCAGGTCATGAAGGACCTTCAGTCCATCTGAGACAACCGGGTTACGCGTGTTGGAGTTCAGACCCGAGGTAGCGAAGTTTGCAGAGCGAGCGCTGGAGTTTTCCCGAACTGGTTTTGGGAAGGGTGCCGGGCGCGACCAAGACAATGTCCCGGGCCGCAAGACCCACCGCCTCCCTCACTCGCTGCGCCACCGAATGCCGAACTTCCAGAAGATCATCAGACTTGGACTCGGCCACCACCACGAGGCCTTCCTTGCCTCCAACGCCGTCCACGCCGAAGGCGATCACGTTGCCGGCGCGCACTCCGTCCACCCCAACGAGCGCCCGCTCAATGTCCTCCGGGAACACGTTGCGACCGCCCACGATGATCATGTCCTTGATGCGACCGCACATCACCATCTCGCCGTCGATCAGGTAGGCCAGATCGCCGGTGCGGAGCCATCCGTCGTGGAACAGATCACGGTTGGCGTCGGGGCGCTTGTAATAGCCAGGGGTCACTGATGTGCCCCGAATCTCCAGTTCGCCCACCTCTCGGTCTTCCAGCACATCCCCGCTGCGCGGATCAACCACCCGTATCTCTAGCCCCTGGACGGGCCGGCCGAGAATGGCGAAGTGCCGGGCCCACTCCGAATCGGTCTCGAGGGGGGCGGCGTACCGCTCGCCCTCCATCGAGCGAAGGTCCACCACATCGGTCCGCAGACCAGCCATCGGCTCGGGGAAGGTACCGGCGATGGCCACCTCGGCCATGCCAAAGGCGGGAAACACGGCCCCGGGACGCAAACCATGCCGCGCCCCGGCATCGATAAACTTCGCCACCGCGTCGGGGTCGACCGGCTCGGCGCCGTTGAGGGCGATCCGGAGACGGGAGAGGTCGAGCGTGTCGCCGCGGCCCAGCGCCCGGGCCGCTAACACATAGGAGAAATTGGGACCGGCCGTGGCGGTGCCTCCGTAGGTGGAGATCCACTCCATCCAGCGGCCGGGCCCGGCCATGAAGTCGGTGGGGGCGGCCAGCACCAGCGGCGTACCGGTGGTGAGCGCCAGACTGAAGATCCCTACGAGCCCCATGTCGTGGTAGAGCGGCAGCCAGGACACCAGCACATCATTGTGAGGGTCGAGGGAGGTAGCGGCCGCGATGCCGTCGAGATTCGCGCCCACGGTGTGGTGCGGCAGCATCACGCCTTTGGGATCAGACGTGGATCCGCTGGTGAACTGCAAGATAGCGAGGCGCTGCGGATCGTCAAGGGGGCGTGCGAAGGCTTCCGGACCCACCCGGCCGGGCCCGGGTTGCACCGCGTCCCAGCCCACCATCGGCGGATCACCGACGACCACGTCGACGAAGGGCGCCAATTCGGGATCAACCAGCACGAGCGAGACGTCGGAGTTGGCGATCCGGACCCGAGTTTGGAGCACGAACTCCTCGATCGAGGAGAGTCGCATCGGCAAGGGCAACACCACCGCCGTAGCCCCGGCGAGCCAGATGGCCTGCAGGGCGGTGACCAGTGGCCGTGACGTAGGGCCGAGCAGCGCCACATGATCGCCCGGCGCCACCCCGAGGCTTTGGAGGTTGGCGGCGAAGCCCCGGGCCTCGTTGTGTAATTGAGCGTAGGAGACCACTGCGGGGTCGCCGCCTACGACGAAGGTGAGGTCGTGGCCGCGGTCTGCGCCGGCCTCGATCCGTTGCGGGAGGGTCAGCACGCAGATGTGACCCGACGGGCGGCCGATGGGTTACAGACCAGAGGGTTTCGAGAAGTTGAGGGCGACCACTACCGTTCGCCCAATGAGCGTTGACAACCCCACGCCAGATGCCCCCGGCCACGACCAGATTCCGGCCCACCGCTACACCGCGGCGCTGGCATCGGAGATCGAAAGGACCTGGCAGGATCGCTGGGAGGCCGAGGGTACGTTCCTGGCTCCCAATCCCGCCGGGGCCCTCGAGGCCGGGTTCGACCGGGTGGCCGACCTTCCCAAACTTTACGTACTGGATATGTTCCCCTACCCCTCGGGCAAGGGGTTACACGTAGGCCACCCGCTCGGATTCATCGGCACCGATGTCTACGCCCGCTACCAGAGGATGAATGGGCACAACGTCATTCATGCCATGGGCTACGACGCCTTCGGACTACCCGCCGAGCAGTACGCAGTGGAGACCGGCCAACACCCGCGCGACACCACCAACGCCAATATCGCCAACATGGCCCGCCAACTCAGGCGACTCGGGCTAGGGCACGATCCTCGCCGCAGCGTCAACACCACCGACCCGGCGTTTTACAAATGGACGCAGTGGATCTTCCTCCAGATATTCGGCGCCTGGTACGACCGCGACGCCGATCGGGCCCGGCCCATCAGCGAACTTGAAACCGAACTCGCCAACGGCACGCGCCCGCCTGATCCCGGAACGAATCCCGGCGAGCAGCCGTGGTCTGAACTCACCGACCGTGAACGCCGCGTGGTGGTGGACGCTCATCGCCTGGCTTACCTTCACGAAGCCCCGGTGAACTGGTGCCCGGGGTTGGGCACGGTGCTGGCCAACGAAGAGGTGACCGCGGATGGTCGCTCGGACCGCGGCAACTTCCCCGTTTTCCGCCGCCCCCTGAAGCAGTGGATGATGCGAATCACCGCCTATGCCGACCGCCTCGCCGGCGACCTCGACCTGCTCGACTGGAGCGAGTCGATCAAGTTGATGCAACGGAACTGGATCGGCAGGAGCGAAGGGGCCGAGGTGCGCTTCGCCGCCGGAGCCTCCGAGATTGCCGTGTTCACCACCCGCCCCGACACCCTCTTCGGAGCTACCTACGTGGTGTTGGCACCGGAGCACCCCCTGGTGGACCGCCTCGTCGCCACCACCTGGGCCGAGGGGGTAGACCCGCGCTGGACCGGAGGGGCATCCACCCCCGGCGAGGCGGTAGAGCACTACCGCTCCCAGACCCTTCGCCGCAGTGATCTCGAACGGCAGACCGTGGACCGGGAGAAGACCGGGGTGTTTATCGGCACCACCGCTACCAACCCCGTCAATGGGGAGCCCGTCCCCATTTTCGTGGCCGACTATGTGCTGATGGGTTACGGCACCGGGGCCATCATGGCCGTGCCCGCCCACGATCAACGCGACTTCGACTTTGCCGGCGCCTTTGGCCTGCCGATGACCGCCGTGGTTTCCCCACCAGAAGGCTGGTCGGATCAGCCCGAGAACTGGGACACGGCCTGGGGCGGCGCCGGCGGCGGCATCAACAGCACCAACGCCGACCTATCCCTCAACGGCCTCTCGGTGCCGGCCGCCAAGGTGGCCATCACCACTTGGCTTGAGCAACACGATGCCGGTCGGGGCACGGTGACCTACAAGTTGCGGGATTGGCTGTTCTCCCGCCAGCGCTACTGGGGCGAGCCCTTTCCGATTGTCTATGACGAGCATGACCTGCCCATCGCCGTCCCCGAGTCCGAACTTCCCGTGCTCCTTCCCGACATCGTGGATTACTCCCCGAAGCAGTTCGAGATCGATGACAACACCTCGGCGCCGGAGCCACCCCTCGGGCGAGCCACCGAGTGGGCCTCGGTCACCCTCGACCTCGGCGATGGCCTGAAGTCCTACCGGCGCGAGGTGAACACGATGCCGCAGTGGGCGGGCTCGTGTTGGTACGAACTGCGTTACCTCGATCCCGCCAACGACGCCATGTTCGTAGACCCCGCCATCGAGCGCTACTGGATGGGTCCGCAATCGGAGTCTGATGGCGGCGGAGTGGACCTCTATGTGGGGGGGGTGGAGCACGCGGTGCTGCACTTGCTCTACTCCCGTTTCTGGCACAAGGTCCTCTTCGACCTCGGTCACCTCAGTTCGAAGGAGCCGTACCGCCGCCTGTTCAACCAGGGCATGGTGCAAGCGGCGGCGTACACCGACGACCGCGGGCGCCATGTGGCGGCGAACGAGATCGACGAGCGCGGTGGACGCTTCTTTCACCGTGATCAGGAGGTCCAACGCCACTACGGGAAGATGGGGAAGTCGCTCAAGAACTCCGTGACCCCCGACGAGGTGTGTGCCGATTTCGGGGCCGACACGCTCCGCCTGTACGAGATGTTCACCGGTCCCCTCGACCAAAGTCGCCCCTGGGAGACGAAGGCCATCGTGGGGGTGTTCCGCTTGTTGCAGCGCATCTGGCGGAGCATCCTCGATGAGGACACAGGGGAGGTGCGGGTGGCCGACATCCCCGCCGACGATGCCACTCGTCGCATCCTGCACAAGTCCATTGCGGCTGTGCGCGAGGGAATGGAGACGCTGCGGTTCAACACTTCGATCGCCCGTATCACCGAACTAAATAACCACCTCACGGCCCGCTTCCCCGACGGCGGCGCACCGCGCGAAGTCGTAGAGCCGCTCGTCTTGTTGCTCGCCCCCCTCGCGCCCCACGCCGCCGAGGAGCTTTGGGCTCGGCTCGGCCATCCCAACTCGCTCGCATGGGAGGCGTTCCCGGAGGTCGATCCGATGCTGTTGATCGATGCCACCATCGAGATTCCGGTCCAGGTCAACGGCAAGGTGAAGGCTCGGCTCACCATGCCCGCCGGAATGTCCCCCGCCGACCTCGAAGCGGCCGCCCGCTCGCACGAGAAGATCACCCCACTGCTGGCCGAGACAACGCTGCGCAAGGTGATCGTTCTTCCCGACAAACTTGTGAACTTCGTGATTGGATGAGGCAACTCGATGACGTCGGCGAGGCCGACGGATGGCGCTGCTGGCTCTGCGATGAGCCCGTAGACCGGTCGATGTCGGTGAACGACCCGCGCGGGCCGAGCCTCGACACCCGTATGACAAAAGCGAAGTCAAAAGCCAAAGGTGCCCTGCCACCGCGCCTCGCCCACCGCGGCTGCAACACCGGTAAGGGCGCCACGGTCCGGCCCGTGCCCTGGCCCGAGGACCTATTCCTCGTGGACCCCTCTCCCATCATCGCCAGCGTCGATCGGCTCGAACGCAAGGGCGGTCGTGAGGTGATGGCCCGTTGCGTGGACCGGGCCGACGCCGATGCGGCCGCCGCCTGGCTCCTCGACCGCATCTCCCGGCTTCAACCCAACCTCGCGGTGACCACCGAGATCGAGTTTGGCGGCGGCCAGTTCCTCCTCATCCTGCGGACGTGACGCGCCCAGGAAGGCCACCCTTGCGTCATTGGCAGGGCAGCGGGGTGATCCCGTAGGCTTACCGATTCCCCGGGGCTATAGCTCAGTTGGTAGAGCGCTTCCATGGCATGGAAGAGGTCAGGAGTTCGATTCTCCTTAGCTCCACCCGGTAACCGCAGCGACCGACGGCCTGGCCCGAAAAAGACTGGGTGCCTTCTTGGGTGCTTACTCCAGGCAACAGGGCTGGCGGGACCAAGGTCGGCGCCGGTCAGGTCGCCTCTGGTCAGGTTGCAACCGTGGAGGTCAACTGCTGGGCCCCGCGCCGTGTAGTCGGATGCATGAGAGGCTGCGGCCTGGGTGGGAGGGGGGACGCTTCGGCTCGTCGATGGGCGCTTTGGCGGTAGCAGCCGGGAACGCATCGGGAAAAACCTGGACATGGGCACACGTACACGACCTCGGCCGAATACTCCCGAAGAGATGTGTTCAACGGCCATCGACCGTCCTGTGTCTCTGTCGGGTCGACGTTTGGTGCAGCCCGCGTTCTGCGGTGGTGGTCAGCCAGTGAATGTGGGGGTGGCAGTGACAGCGACGACAACAGCCGGGGGTGCAGTCGTGGGCGGCGCAACCGTCGTGGTGGTGGTGGTGGTGGTGGTGGGCGGCACAACCGGGACCGACTGCCACGCCGGGGCGGAACTTTCCCCGCCTGCAGTGGTCGTCACCCGGGTTTGATCGGTGCCATCCGCGTTAATCACATAAACCTCGAAATTGCCGTCCCGGTCGCTGCTGAATGCGATGCGGGTGCCATCCGGCGACCACGACGGGTAAGCGTTCGACCCCGACACTCCGAATGTGAGTTGGGTGTCGCCAGTGCCATCAGCGTTGATCACCCAAATGTTCGTGCAGTCACACGAGTCCAAATATTTGGCGTAGGCGATTTTGCCGTTGGTTCCGGGGAACTGACCGGCACCGGCCGGGTTTGAACCCGACAATGCAACGACACCGCTCAACAACGCCAACCCGGCAACAACCACTACCGCACAAAACCGTTTCGATTGAACTCCCCCGGATCGACCACGAAAACTGTCGACCGAACCCTA
>SHVB01000016.1 GCA_009694375.1 Acidimicrobiia bacterium | reverse complement strand
CCCGCGGATGATTCGCAACAAGTCGGCGAGGATCTGCCCCTCACCTTTCAGGAGGCCGAGGCCGACGGGATCGAGGGAATCGACTGGGGCGCCGCTTGCGACACCGACAAAGGTCGCATCGCCATACCGATCCACAACGCAGCGCCCTGCGTGGAGCCCCCGAAGACCTCGGACAAGGGCAGTGGGCTCGCCACTACACCAGGCGTAACCCCCGACAGCATCAAGGTGATCGTCTACGAAGGGGTCCCCGATCCACTGCAACAGGTCATCCTGGGCGCAGCCGGAGCCGACACCAGCCCCGCCGACACCAGCGGGGCCACCGTCGACTATCTCCGCCTGCTCGAAGACACCTACGAAACCTACGGCCGGACCCTCGACATTGAGGTCGTTACCGCCACCGGTGGGGCTGCGGATGCCACTGCGGCCCTCGCCGATGCCCGCACCATCATCGACAAGAAGCCGTTCGCCGTCATCGGAGGACCCGCCCAAACGCCCGTCTACTGGCAGGAACTTATCGATGCCAAGATCCTCTGCATCGGAGGCTGTTCCCTGGCCGAAACCTGGGACGACGTGGACAGCGCCGCCCCCTACCTCTGGCCCAGCGCTATCGCGCCGGAGCAAGCCGATCAGCACCTCCTCGAACTGGTGGGCAAGCAACTCGTCGGCAAGCCGGCCAAATACGCCGGCGATACAGCCCTGCAGAAGAAGGAGCGGGTGTTCGGTTGGATTCAGGCCGAAACCGAGACCGGCGAGTACAAAGCCCGCAACGACGAATTCGACCGCCTCCTGGAGAAGGACTACGGCGGCAAGGTCACTACTCGATCCACGTACCTCTTCGATCTCGCCGCCGCCCAGGAGACAGCCACCAGCGTGGTGACCCGCATGAAAGACGCGGGAGTTACCACAGTGCTGCTGAGCGTGGACCCGTTGATCCCGGCCACGATCACCCGGGAGGCCACCAAACAGGGGTACTTCCCGGAGTGGGTGATCGGCCCTTCGGTGTTGGCTGACACCACCATCTTCGGTCGGACATTCGACCAAGAGCAGTGGGCGCATGCCTTTGGTATCTCCCTACCGCCGGCCCGGGCCGACAATGATCTCTCCGATGCCTTCGGGCTCTACGAGTGGTACTACGGCAAGAAAGCCCCGGTGAACACCGTCGACGTCATCCTCCCGGGGCCGGCCCAACTCATGCTCGGCATCCATCTCGCCGGGGCCAACCTCACCCCCACCTCATTCGAGCAAGGGCTGTTTCGGTACCCGCCCAACGCGGGCGGCAAGACCTACACCCACGTGTCCTGGGGCGATACCCTCTGGGGCCGCCCCGACCACAATTCCAGCGACGATGCCGGGGTGATCTGGTGGGATCCTGTCGCCACCGGGGAGGACGAGCCTGGTAATCCTGGGATAGGCATGATCACCTATGTCGACGGGGGCACCCGGTACCTGCCCGGCGAGTGGCCCACTGATCCCCTCCCCCTGTTTGAGAAGGAAGGGGCCGTCACCTTGTACACCACCGTTCCCCCGGGCGAAGCCCTGCCCGACTACCCGGCCTGGCCCGGGTCGCCCGCCGCCAAGGGCTGAGCCCCTCCGGCGGGGGGATTACCGCAGGAGAGGCAACACGAGATCGAGTGAATCGGGACACACATCGTGCGCCGCCAGCCAGCGGTCCCAGCCGGGTCGCGGCACGGTGGCCACCTCCACCACCTCGCCATCAGGACAGGTAAAGGGCCCATCGACGCGAGCCAGATAGACCCGGGCATTCAGCCGAACGCCCGGGGCCTCCCACCGATTGATTCCCAACAACTCCAGCGACGCTGCCACCCCAGCTTCCTCAAGGAGTTCGCGATGGGCCGCCTCGTCCCAGGCCTCCCCGGCCCCCAGCACCCCACCAAAACAAATGTCCCACCACCCGGGGTACACGTCTTTCCAATCTGCCCGCCGATGCACCACTAATTCGTCGGCCGCGTTCAGCACGACCACGTAGCAAGCCCGGTGACGCGCCTCTTCACCGCGAGCTCGCATTTCGCTCCTCGTCACCACCTCAAGGACGCGATCATCCGTATCAACGAGGTCAACTAACTCCTCGGCCACCCTCACGCGTAGGTGGGCTCAACCCCGATGGATTCGTACACCGCCTTCACGAGACCCCCCGACCGGGGGTCGCCATTGAGGCTCATGCTCATCTTGTTCATCACATACCCGAAGCCAATGGCGTTCTCCGGATCCGTGAAACCCACTGAACCCCCGGCCCCGGCATGGCCGAAGGCCTTTGGTCCCCCGTAAAGAGCAAACGGTGACGCCACGAAGAACCCGAGACCCAACGTGGTCTCGAACATCAGACATTTATCGGATCCGAATGTCTGCCGCTCGGAGGCCTTGGCAACCTGTTCCGGTCCGAGTATCGCTTGCGACGGGCCTCCCGCCAGCGGGCCGGTGAGGCCGGCGTAGAAGCGGGCCAGTGATCGAGCATTGGTGACGCCGTTGGCGGCGGGGATCTCCGCGGCGCGCACCGCCGGGTTGTTAAACCCTCCTTCAGCGGTGGCCAGCACCCCACTGGGTGCGGTCAGGGCCTTCCCCAGCATGGTGTCTGGACCCATGAACTGCGCAATGACCGCGGCCAGCGCGGGGTCCAATTCCGCACCATCGCCATCACCCGATCCGCCGAAGACATCCCATTGGAGCAGGGGCGCAACACGGTGCTGCTGCTCATCCGGGAGACCGATCCAGAACTCCAGGTCGAGGGGAACAGCAAACTCATCGTGGAAAAAAGTGCCGAGACTTTTTCCCGAAATCCGCTTCACCACCTCCCCGACGAGCCACCCAAAGGTGGTCGCGTGATAGCCGTGGGCCGTGCCGGGCTCCCACGCCGGGGCTTGGCGCTCGAGGGCACGAATCATCGGCTCCCAGGCCAGGGCCTCCTCGAGGGTGAGCACGGCATCGACATAAGGCAGCCCCGCCTGGTGGGTAAGGAGCCAGCGAACCGGGATGTTTTCCTTCCCGGCGGCTTTGAACTCGGGCCAGTACTCAGCCACCGGGGCGTCGATATCGAGCTCACCTCGTTGGGCAAGCAGGTTGGCGCAGGCGGCGGTGGCGCCCTTGGTGGTGGAGAACACCAACTGCAGCGTGTCGGCGGTGTAAGGAGTGCCAGACTCCTCGTCGGCAACACCGCCCCAAAGGTCTACGACCTTCTCCCCACCGACATAGACCGCCGTGCCCGCCCCTATTTCCCCATGCTCAGCGAAGTTAAGGGCAAAGGCTTCCGCCACTGCCTCGAACCCCGGCTTGCACTCACCGTTGATCTCTGTCATGGCGCTCCCTTACATCTGGTATCGAAGCTTTGGTTGAAGTCCCCCCATCTTCCATCGCACCAGATGCTCCGCGCCACCCTCACTCTCGGGCCAGGATCCATGATCGCAGCTGCTCAGCGGGTAAGGCCGGGGTGAACAGGAACCCCTGGGCCATCCCAAACCCCAACTCTCGAAGCAGCTCTAGTTCCCGAGGGGTTTCAACCCCCTCGGCTATCACTTGCAATCCCAGAGCCCCACCCATGGCCACCACCGCTGTCGCGATCGCCGTGTCGTCGGCATCCTGGCCGAACCCGCGCACGAAACTCTGGTCGAGCTTCAACATGTCGACTGGCAGCCGCTTCAGGTAGGCCAGCGACGAGTAGCCCGTACCGAAGTCGTCCACACTGATGCCCATACCCCGCCGGCGAATCCATTCGAGGATGCTCTGCGTCAGGGCGGACTTGCTCACCAAGGCGTCCTCGGTCAACTCAAACCGAAGCAGGCAGGGGTCGATCCCTGACACCTCCAACACCTGATCGATCAGAACGGTTAGTTCCGGATCCACCACCTGAACTGGAGCCAGATTGATCGCCACCCACCGCTGGCCCCACCACCCCGCCTCCACCCACGACGCCGCTTTCATCGCCGCTTCGCTAAGCACCCACGCTCCCAAGTCCCCCAACAGCCCCATGTCGCGAGCGACGTTCAGGAACATCCCCGGGCCCAACAAACCGCGCTGAGGATGCTGCCAGCGCACGAGGGCCTCGACCCCCACGACCGATTCGGGCTCTTCGATGGAAAGAACCGGTTGGTAGTGCAACACCAACTCGTCGTTGCTCATCGCCTGTCGCAGCTCGCTCGATAGATTGATGCGCCGAGTGGCCGAGGTGCGCATCTCGTCGTCAAACAGTCTGTATCGGTTACGGCCCTCCGCTTTCGCGTGATACATCGCCGCATCCGCGTCTCGGAGAAGTTCGGTCGCCACTACTTCCATCTCGCTCTCGTTGTCGGCAGCAGCGATGGCGATACCGACGCTCACCGTCACCGCGATCGGAGAACCGAGCACGCTCGTAGTCTCACTGACCGATGCTGCCAGTCGCTTAGCGATGGCAACCACCGCATCCACATCACTGATATTGGGACACACGACGACAAACTCATCACCCCCCATGCGGCCCACGGTGTCCCCCGGACGTACCTCATCGCTTAATCGATTCGCCACGACGCGCAGAACGGCGTCGCCGGCGGCGTGACCCATTCCGTCATTCACAAACTTGAACTGATCGATGTCGCACACGAGTACGGCTACTTGGGTACCCCGACGGGAAGCCTGGGCGAGCGCCTGTTGGAGGCGGTCAAGTACCAACACGCGATTCGGTAACCCACTGAGCGAGTCGTGCAACGAGTTGTGGCGGACATCTTGCAGGGTGTGATCGGCATCGATCGCGCTCGCCAACACGTTGCTCACTGCCTCTAGAAAAGCCAGGTCCTCAGAACCGAAAAAGTCGGCAACCGTTGCGCCAATCGTTATCAATCCCGGTGGCCCGGTCCGGGTTTCGATCACGGCTCCGGCCACCGAAACGATCCCCTCCCCCACCAACGGATTCTGCTCTGGCGGCCCCCACCGGGTTTCGGTAGCCAGGTTTCCCGTAACCAGCAGTCCGCGGTCCTCCAGCGGCTGAGACACGACCGAGTGAGCCCGCGGCCGTCGGTACGTCCCGACCCCGTCCTCCAAAGCCCCGCGGGCCGCTACCAGAAGCAGACCATCGGGATGGCCATCGTCGAGAAGGACCCCAACAAACGCAACGCTCAAGTTGGCCGTGATGGCCTCCAGGGCACGGTCAATCAAGCTCTTGACGGCCAGTCCACCCAATGCGTCATCACCGAGACCGGCCACCAAGGATTGCTGGTGGTGCGCCTGAGCCAACTGGCTGATCGTGGAGCGCACCGCTGTCACATCGTCCAGCGTCAGATGCACGACCGGATCTACCGGATCGGGGATATGAGTGGCCCGAGCCTGAATCCACCGCCAGGTGCCACCCGTTTCTCGTATTCGGAACTCGACCGGCCCAGCCGATCCGGTAACGAGCACGTCGGCCAGCGCCGTCAAACATAGTTCCACGTCTTCTGGATGGACGAGATCGATGACCTCTGACCCCAACTCCGGTCCGCTCTCCGGTTTTATCCCGGTTAGCCCGGCGGCCCAGGCATTGAGTTCCCGAATCGACCCGTCGATATTGACCACGGCGACCCCAGATTTCCCATGCTCAAAGGCATAACGGAGTTGTTCGCCAAGGTCCACGGTCGAGAGTTTGCCAAGTTCGGAAGCGGCAAGCCACTCGGCCGCTTCGCCCCCAATGGCCCGAATCACCGCCGATCCAGCAATGCCAGCGCGATGAACGTGGCGACAAAACCCCGCCATCGCTGTCCCAGCCGCCAACGCGCAGTGGTAGCTGAGGCCTAGTCCAAACACCAGGAGGGTTCCCACCGACTGGAACCGAAGACACGATCGCTCCTGCTATCAGGGCCAGCAACGGCAAGGGGGTGGCCTCCTGATACAACCCCAGACTTCCCGCCTTACCTTGATGGAACGACAGCACGAGAAACGCCCGATCGCCCAACACCGCTACCCCCAAGACCACCAGGGCGGGATCGATACTGCGGTGGCCGCCCGTATCAGCTTCGTGATCCGGGACCATCAGCTCGACATTGTGGGGACCTGCCCCGCCTGCCCATCGGTGCCCCTCCCTGTAGCCTGAGGTTCCCCCAGCGGCTAACGAGCCTGACGCTCAAGTCCGCTCTACCCTCGAAACGCGGTACAACCGGCACCATGGCTGAAACGCTCTCTCGTACAGACCTCTTCATCGGCGGCGAATGGCGGCCAGCCGCCAGTGGTGACCGATTCGCCGTCCACGACCCTGGCACTGAGCAAGTCATCGCCACCGTGGCCAACGCGGGAGCCATCGATGCTCGAGCCGCGACGGCCGCGGCCGCCGCCACGCAGCCTGCGTGGGCGGCCCTACCCCCGAGGGCCCGCGCCGAAATTCTCCGACGGGCATGGGAGTTGCTCACCGAGCGGGCCGACGATCTCGCTCGCCTCATCACCCTCGAAAACGGCAAGGTATTCGCCGAAGCGAAGGGCGAGATCACCTACGCCGCCGAATTTTTTCGCTGGTTTAGCGAGGAAGCCGTCCGGCTGCGGGGCGAGTTCTCCACCGCCCCCGGCGGGGCCAACCGAATCCTCGTCCTCCACCAACCAGTAGGGGTGGCCTACCTCATTACGCCGTGGAACTTCCCGGCCGCCATGGCCACCCGCAAGATCGCCCCGGCCCTCGCTGCCGGATGCTCAGTAGTGCTCAAGCCCGCCACCCTCACGCCCCTCACGGCGCTGGCGCTAGCGGAAGTGCTCCACGATGCCGGGGTGCCGGGCGGCGTTGTGAACGTGATCCCCGGGAACCAGGCCCGTGTGATCACCAACGCCGTACTCGAGCACGAACGGGTCCGAAAGGTTTCCTTCACGGGCTCCACCGAGGTGGGGCGGATGCTCATCGCCCAGGCCGCTGAACGCGTGCTCAACGTCTCGATGGAACTCGGCGGTAATGCCCCCTTCATCGTGCTGGCCGACGCTGACCTCGATGCGGCCATCGAGGGCGCCATGATCGCCAAGATGCGGCACAACGGCGAGACCTGCACCGCCGCCAACCGCTTCTACGTTGAGGCCCCCGTGGCGGCCGAGTTCTCCCAGCGGCTCGCCGAGGCGATGGGTGCCCTTCCCACCGGCCACGGCCTCGAGCCCGACAGTCGGCTCGGGCCACTGGTGGATGCCGACACCCGCGCCAATGTGGCGGCCCTCGTCGACGGAGCCGTTCAGGCGGGAGCCAAGGCCATCGTGGGCGGATCGGTCCCGGAGGGCACCGGGTTTTACTACCCAGCCACTGTCCTTACCGACGTAGCGCCCGACAACCCGATTCTCCAGGAGGAGATCTTCGGACCGGTGGCCCCGATCGTGACCGTGGCTGATACCGCTGAAGCGATTCGTTTGGCCAACAGCACCACCATGGGGCTCGTGAGTTACGTCTACACCCGCGATCTGGCCAAGGGCCTGCGGGTGGCAGAGGCCCTCGAGTCGGGGATGGTCGGACTGAACAAAGGGATCGTGTCCGATCCGGCCGCTCCGTTCGGGGGAATGAAAGAGTCCGGGCTTGGTCGTGAGGGCGGCCACGAAGGCATGCTCGACTACACCGAGACGAAATACGTCGCCACGGACTGGTAAGACACAATCGTGTCCTGCCCCCCGATCCTCTCGCCCGCCTCAACCATCAACGCACGCCCCCCGACGCCCCCATCGCGCGAGGATCACAGCCCGTGAGCATTCCTCCTATCGATCAGGCCACCGTTGATCACGCCGTCGCCCTCACTCAGGAGGCTGGCCGACGCACCCAGCACTGGTTTCGGTCTCCTGATCTTCACCTAGAGCGCAAAGACGACGGCACCCCGGTGACCAACGCCGATCTCGACGCCGAGCGCTACCTCCGCCACAAACTGGCTCAGGACTTTCCCGGCGATGGCGTCTTAGGTGAGGAAGAGGCCCCCACTCCGTCCTCCACCGGGCGCCGCTGGATTCTTGATCCCATCGATGGCACCAAGTCTTTCATCCGAGGCGTGCCGCTCTATTCCAACTTGCTGGCCCTCGAAGACGAGTACGGCATCGCCGTAGGCGTCATCAACCTCCCCGCCCTCGGGGAAACGGTCTGGGCGGGGCGGGGCTTGGGATGCTGGTCCGAACGAGGGCCCGCCCGAGTGAGCGACCACGCCGCCCTCACCGGGGCCAGCGTGATGACCACTTCGCTGAGGCGATGGCGGCCAAGTCAGATCGAAGCCTTTCGAGCCGCCGGCACCATGCTTCGCACCGAGGGGGACGGCTACGGATACGCCCTGGTGGCCACCGGCCGCGCCGACGCGATGATCGACCTCATCGTGGAGCCCTACGACGTTGGCCCGATGCCGGTGATCTTGGCCGAAGCGGGCGGCCGCTTCACCGACCTCTCTGGTGCGCCTGGTATCGCGGGAGGCAGCGGCCTCGCCACCAACGGCGTGATCCACGACGAGGTCCTATCGCTTCTCGGCGGCGGCTAGCCCCCCCCCACCTCAACCGGCGGGTTCGTCTCACGAGTCCTTAGCCCGGTCCGCCATGCCGGGCCCGGAATCGGCCCCAGATGGGCCGGGGACGGCGGCTGGTCCCAGCCAACCGATCTGCCGGAAACGACGGTGCAGGGCCAAGGAGATCAACGCCATCAGACCCAGCGTCACCCAGTAGCCGTATCGGGTCTGGAGTTCAGGCATGTGCTCGAAGTTCATGCCGTAGATGGCCGCCACCACAGTGGGGAACCCCCCGATGGCCAGCCAGGCGGAAATCGTGCGCATGTCGTCGTTCTGGCGCACCGAAACCTGGGCCAGGTTGGCGTTGAGAACGTCGGAGAGAAGGTCCCGAATGTGCCCCAACGAACCCACCTCGCGACGAAGGTGATCCTCCACATCACGGAAGTCGCGATCCAACTCCCGCTGGGCCCCGGGAACGGCACCATGCACGAGCGGATCGAGGGCATCGAGCAGCGGCTGACTGTTTCGATAGAACTCCAGGACCTGACGTTTCAACTTGAAGATGCGGGCGGCGGGATCGAATCCCCGAACCCGGTTGGGATCGAATACGGCGTCCTCGATCTCGGCCAGATCGTTGTCGAGCTCCTCCACCACTGCCTTGTAGCCGTCCACCACATGGTCCATCACGGAATGCAGCACGGCCATAGGTCCACACCCGAGGCGCTCGGGGTCCTGCTCCAAGGCGGCTCGCGCGTCGACAACGGCGCTGGCCTCACCGTGCCGGACGGTAACAACGAAGTTCGGGCCAACAAACAGGTGCATCTCGGCGTAGGTCACCGTTTCGCTGAGGTCGTCGTAGTGAGCGGTCTTGAGCACTACGAAGATGCTGTCGCCGTAGACCTCCAGTTTTGCTCGCTGATGGGCGGCGATGGCGTCTTCCACCGCCAAGCGGTGCAACCCCAACTCATCCTTGACCACCAAAAACTCCTCGCTGGAGGGCTCGTGTAGTCCCACCCACACAAAGGAATCGGCCTCGCTGGCCGCCTCGAGGGCATCGCTGATGGGGAGGTCCCCGGGTCGCCGCACCCCCTTCGTGTACACCGCGCAATCCACGATCACCCCGTCAGCATTGCCGGTCCGAGCCCGTCGATCGGGTATGGAGCGGTTCTGCTACCACCGGGGTCGCCGCACCGCCACGGGAGCCATCCGTGGCAGGCTCCTGCCCATGGACCCCTCCACCCACCTCGACCATCTCGTTCGAGACCGCGCCGCCCTCCTGGCGGCCCACGCGGCGGACCCCGACGCGGCAGTGTCTTCGTGCCCAGGTTGGGACCGCGCCACGTTGCTGGGGCACGTGGCGTTTGTCCACGCCTGGATTGGAGCCCAGGTGGAGGCCGGGCCCACCGAACGGATTCGCCTCAGTTCTGTGTCCCGGCCGCCCGAGGGTGAGGACCTGCCCGCCTGGTTCGAAGCCATCGCCGCCCACACCGCGGAGGTGCTCTCTACGATGGATGCCCACCGGATGTGGCCCAGCTGGGCCGGTCCACAACCAGGCACCTTCTACCCGCGGCGTCTCGCACAAGAAACCGCCGTACACCGCTGGGATGTGGCCGCCGGGACCATCGATGCCGCCTTGGCCGTCGATGGTATCGATGAGCTGCTGGACATCTTCTCGCCCTTGATTTCGAGCGAGAAGATGGCGGGTTCGAGCGGCACGATCCACCTCCATGCCACCGACATCGAAGGGGAGTGGCTGATCCAGATGGGCAGCGAGGGCGTCACCTTCACCCGGGCCCACGCCAAAGGCGATGTGGCGCTGCGGGGGGTGGCGTCGGACCTATTGCTATGGGCTTGGAACCGGGTACCGGCCGACGATCGCTTCGAGGTATTCGGCAACCGCGAGGTACTCACCACCTGGCGCAAGGCGGCGGCCGTCTAGGGAATCGGCGTGCCCAGGGGGGACTCAAGGCAGGTGGTCCCGGCCTCGGGGGCCTGATCGCCGTCGGTGTATTGGTCCAGGAACTTCTCAATGCGGGGATCGGCGACGGAGTCGAGGGTGAGTTGACGGGCCCACGCGGTAGCGACCACGGCCACCCCATCGGCGAGGTCGGGATACGGCGTGGCCACAATCCTGGGAGAGGTGCGGGCCAAGTTGTGAATAACGTTGATGTCCGCCGCCGGAAGATCCGGCGAATACGCGAGCCACACGGCCCCGTGCTCCAGATCGTGCACCAGATGCTCAGCGGGTGACGCCTTGTCATAGAAGCCACAGTTCAACCAGACGGGGTTGTGGACACCGCCGGCGGGAGGGCTCAGCCCGTAGTCCACCGGTGATTCCGTGTGGGTGTTGTCCGGTACCCGGATGGCCATCACACCCTCGATCCCCTCAGCGGCGGGCCCGATCTCCACGTTGGTTTCCTCACCACCCGCTGCTCCACCATCGTCGCCTCCGCAGGCGGTGACGATCAGAGTGGACGTGACCACGCCAGCGAGAAGAAGCTGGCGGAGCATCGTCGGAGAGTACACGCCACTGGCGCTATGGGCGCCGCACCCGTAGAGCGTTGCCACGTCCGACATCGCGGCGATGCCAGCAGCGGGCTGGGCGGGCTTCGATCGACGAGGCAGGTCGACAGAGCGACGTAGGCTAGCCATTGGATAGCAGGCGTTGTCGCCTCTCAAGGGTTTTGAAAGAGAGTTGATCATCGGTGGCAGCGATCAGATCGGGCTTGGCGGGCCGGTGTGCTGTCGTTGTGGCCGTCATCGCCACCGTGTGCTGTGTCACCGGGCCCGCTTCGGCCCACACTCCCCATGATGTCGTCGCCGACGTCGAGCTCTCGCCGGACTTCGAGGGTGACCACACCCTGTTCGCCATCGTCCGGGAGTCCCTTCTCAAGTCAGATGACGGCGGTGATACGTGGACCCGACTCGTCCGAGGACTCGACAATCGATTTCAGCTGCGTGCCGTCGAGGTGTCGCCACAGAACAAGCAGGTGCTGTTCCTCGGATCTCGAGGCGACGGCATCTACCGGTCGAGCGATGGCGGGCAGACCTGGGCCAACAGAAGCCGCGGCCTCCCCACCCTCGATGTTCGTTCCCTGTCCATCTCCCCAGGCTCATCGGACAACCTCTTCGCCACGATCGAGACCAATGGTGTGCCCACCGTGGTCCGAACGGAAGACGGCGGCCTGAGCTGGTCGACCGTCTCCGACGCCGGCGCGGCGAGTGTGATCGAGTTCGCCAACGATGACCCTGAGGTGGTTCTGAGCGGGTCGGAAGGCGGACCGGTGAGGATGTCGCGCGACGGCGGGTCCACCTGGCGCAAGATCGCCGACTTTCCTGGGTCGGGAGGCATCACCGCGATCGTCGCGTCACCCAACACCTCTGGCGGCCACTCGATCTTCGTGGCCACGCACGACAAGGGTCTCTTCCACTCCACCGACGATGCTCAATCGTTCGAACCCGTCGGTACCGGCATCACCGATGCCTCAATCGTGTCCGTCGCCGTGTCTCCTCACTTCGCGGTCGACCAGACCCTTTGGGTGAGCACGTGGTCAACAGGGGTCTTCACATCCGGGGATGGCGGCGCTTCCTGGTCTGACGAAGTTGACGGGCTCACGACGAACCGGCAGGCCGACCTCCTCGGGCGATCCCAGTTCGGGCCGTTGCGCGTCTCCAACACGACGGTTGGCATCCGGCCGATCCTCTTCCTCGGCGCGTTTGAGGGGCTCTTCCGCTCCTCCGACGCCGGGATGTGGCAAGAGCTGGAGACGCAGTCCTCGCGCAACATCAGCAGCATGGCGATCTCCTCCTCGTACGGGGAGGACACGACGATCGCGGTGGCCACCTACCTCAACGGAGCGTTTCTCTCGGAGGATGGAGGCCGTACGTGGACGGCGATCAACGACGGTCTCGCTTACCAGGGCGTCTGGACTCGGTCCGAGGAGTACTACGCGCGGCTGACCAGCATCGGCATCTCGCCGTCATTCGCCTCTGACCGCACCCTCTTCGCCAGCGAGCGCGGCTACGTGTTGCGATCCGAGACGGCGGGAGACCAGTGGCGTGCGCAGATCCCAGATGGCCTCGTGGTGGAGGGAGAGGAGCCGCCCGACTACACTCTCTGGGCCTTTTCGTCCGCCTACGCCCAAGACCAAACGGTCCTTCTCGGGTCGAGCAGGGGCAAGGTGTTCCGTTCGAGGAACGGTGGATCGGAGTTCGCCAAGGTCGGCCAGATGGACTCACCCGTCTCAGCGATCGCGACCTCCCCTGCCTTTGCATCTGATCACACCGTCATAGCGGGCACCTCCACCGGGATGCAGCGCAGCGCGGACGCTGGTCGCACCTGGGAGCGCATCGGGCTGGGCGGTCAGCGGGTGACCAGCTTGGCCATCTCTCCGGACTATGCCGACTCGGGCCGCGTCTTCGCCGGCACCACCAA
Source organism: Acidimicrobiia bacterium (assembly GCA_009694375.1). Classification (NCBI taxonomy): domain Bacteria; kingdom Bacillati; phylum Actinomycetota; class Acidimicrobiia; species Acidimicrobiia bacterium. The sequence continues at coordinate 51,973 of SHVB01000016.1, read as the reverse complement.
CGGGCTCTACGCCACCGACGGAACGGGCTGGACCCCGGTCACGATCAGCGGTGTCAGCCCAACAAGCAGCATCGAGGCCGTAGCCGTCTCCCCAGAGTTCGCGAGCGACGGAACCCTCCTGGTGAGCGTGCGGGGCCGTGGTCTGTTCCGGTCAGCAGACGGCGGGGCGACCTTTGCTCCCACTGGAGAGGCGTTGCTGGAGCGCAACATCGTCCTCGCCAACTTCTATCACGGCGCAACCGAGGCGATCCTCTTCTCCCCAGACTTCCAGCACGATCACACCATCTTTGGGCAAGCGGGCACAGCCGTAGTCAAGTCCACGGATGGCGGCGAGACATGGGAGTCGCTGGTGCTGCCGCTCAGCACCCACGACACCGCCGTCGAGGCTGCTCCCGGCGGATTGCTGCCCATGATCGATCCCTCGGATCTCCACCACGGGCGGCCGGACAAGCAGTCGGCCGCCCCCCCGGTGGGTCGCGCGATTGCACGGCCGTTGCTGGCGGGCCTGGGCTGCGCAGCCCTCGCGTTCGCTGGACTCACGTTTCTTCGACGCCGACGCCTCGGGGCCTGGCGACCGTTCGAGTCGATCGCGGCGCGGGTCGTCGGGTCCTTCGCGGTCCTGGTCGTTGTAGTGGCGGTGCTGGCAGCCTGACGACCCGCGACGGACCTGCGGCGGTGCCGGCGGGCGCTGCGGTCTAACTACCGATGCGATGTTTGACCTTCGGCCCTGGCGTCCATCGCGTCGGCAGGTGCTTGATCCCGTTGATGAAGTTCGACTGGAGCCGGTCGGGTTCACCCACCGTGTGGATGTCGGGCATCCGCCTGAACAACTCTCGAAACATCACGGTGATCTCCCGGCGAGCGAGGTGAGCACCGAGACAGAAATGGGGACCCGGACCGCCAAACCCCAGGTGATCGTTAGGGGTGCGGCCCACATCGAAGGAAAACGGATCGTCAAACACGGCCTCGTCCCGATTGGCGGAGCAATACCAGAGCACCACCTTGTCGCCGGCGTTGAGTTCCTGCTCACCGATGCGCACGCCGTCGGCCGTGCAGGTACGCCGAAAGTGGATCACCGGCGTGGCCCACCGAACGATCTCTTCCACCGCCGTCGGGGCCAGTCCGTCGAAGTCGGCCTGCCATCGGGCCATCTGATCGGGATACTCCGACAGAGCCTGCATGCCGTGGGAAATGGCGTTGCGGGTGGTCTCATTGCCCGCTGCCACCAGCAGCAGGAAGAACGATGCCACCTCGGCGGGAGTGAGGCTTTCCCCGTCTACCTCGGCGGTGATCAGAGCCGTGGTCAGGTCCTCCTGCGGATTCTTCATCCGGGCCTCGCTCAATTCAGTGATGAGTTGCGTCAACTCTTGAGCGGCGATTATTAGCGCTGTCATAATCCCCGACTCGGTCTGATCGGGCACGTATTCGGCATCGCCAAGCCCCAGGATGATGTTGGTGCGATCGAAAATGAACCGCTCCTGGCTGCGGGGGATTCCCATCATGTCCACGATGATCCGCAGGGGCAGGGTGGCGGCCACCTCGGTCACAAAGTCGCCTTCGCCCCGCTCGATCACATCGTTGACGATCCCCGCCGCCGTGGCCTCAACGTCGCCCTTCATCTGATCGAGTTGGCGCGGCGTGAACCCCCTCGACACGATGCGTCGCATGCGGGCGTGCTTGGGATCGTCCATGTTGATCATGGAACCGAGAAACTCCAAGAACTCGGTGGGCATGTCGGGAATGTTGGTGCCCTGACTGGAGCAGAACACCGCCGGGCGTTTGCTGGCTTCGAGCACATCGGCGTGGCGGGTGAGCGAATAGAAACCCGGCCCCGGCGGGAAGGTCTCCGACACGATCGGCTCCTTGAAGAACCGGATCGGATCCTGCTCCCGAAGCGTAAGGAAGGCCCCTTCCCTGTCCGCTACCGGGCCGGCCCAGAATTGAGGGTCAGACAAATCGATCTGATCAAGAGACAACGCTTGGCTCGGCTTCATCCCGCCAAACTAGACCGACTGGTCAACGCGGAGCACCTGACGTCAGGATCCGCCCTCGAACACCGCCGCTTTGATACCAACCGTGGCGAGGGCAACCAAGAAGGGAACCGGCTCGGCCAGGGCACCGAGGCCCTGGGCGCCGGCGGGGAGGCGGCCGTCCACTGCCCAACGCGTCGCCAGGGCGGCCACCGCACCGGCGGCCACTGCGGGGCGGTCGAGTGCGCCGAGCACCCGCACCTCGGTCTGCCCGTTGCGCCGCCCGCGAACTTCCACGCGAACGGCCCCCACCAAGCCCTCGGGATGTGGCTTGCGCAGCATGGGCAAGTGGGCCGAGAGGCGGTCCCGGCGGGTGGCCGCCAGCCGCGCCGTCACCCGACTTACGCCACTGAACAAGGGCTGCAACAACAAAGCATCGGGAAGCTCGGCCCGGTAACAATCTTCGGCGCCGATGGGATCGGGGAACCAACACAGCTCCCGACCCGATCCGGCGGGCCGACGTTGCCATTCGCCGTCACGCCAGTCCAGGCCTCGGCCCGTGAGCGACGCATGGTGGTGACGCGCGCACGCCGGACCGCCGGTTCCGGAGCGGGCGATGTGCACCTCCTCCACCTCGTCGAAACCCGCCGCCGCATGGCGGGCCAGCACGCAGGAGTATCCCGGTGAAAAGGCGGCGCCCACCACTAGCGCCACCGAACGTTCCCGGGCCGCCCCATCGAGATCCAGCAGGGCTTGCACATCACTTATCGAATCACTGGTGGACACCACCGTGCGGCCTGCCGCCACGTGACGAGCGGCTTCGGCCGCGTGGGAGCCAACCGGCCCGGCGAGCAACACGGCGTCCGCCTCCACCTCGCGGTCATTGCCCACGTCGGTGGCCTTGTCGCCCGTGGCCTGGACGACCGCGACCCGTCGGGCCGCGTCGAGATCAGAGACGAAAACCTCCTCAACATCGCCTGCCTCTACCAACTGACGGGCGGCCCGAGCACCCACGGCACCGGCACCAACCAGAAGGATCCTCATTCGAGATCCGGGCCCGACAGTTCACGCCAGCCCCCGTATTGGGGAGGGGTTCCACCGCTCCCTCGGAGACGAAGGACCGTCGCGACGATGCTGGCCACCCCCACTGCAACAACCGCACGGCGAAACAAGGCCATCAGGGCTTCTCCTTCACGAGACCATGGGAGCAGGAGGGTAGCCCCCCGCGGTGCCTATCCCTAGCAGGGATGTGCGGCCCGCCGCGCCAGCGCCGGGGAGGTCAGGCGGGAACAACGAGGTTCGACAGCGTGGACCGTGCGCTCGCTCCAGCGCCGTTGATCGCGATCACGCTGAACCGATAGGAGGTTCCGTTCGTGAGGCCCGTGAGCGTCTGGCTCGTGCTCGCCGGACCGAATGTCGTCGAAGGCAGGACGAAATACCCGACGTAGGGGGTCACCGTGTATCCGGTGATGGGAGAGCCCCCGTCCGACGACGGCACCGTCCAGGAGACCGTTGCCTGTCCCGGCCCAGCCACGGCCGTCACCGACAGCGGGGCCGATGGTACGGCGATCGGTACGACGGCGTTGGACGATCCTGACGGGGCACTGGTGCCTCCCGCGTTCGTCGCCGTCACTCGACACGTGTAGGTCTTGCCGTTGGTCAAGCCGCTTGCCATCACTGGGCTCGATGGGCCCGACCCGCCGCCCGTGACTCCTCCGTTGGTCGAGGTGCAGGTGCTGTCGAAGCGAACCGCGGGGGCCCCTCCGGCGCCGGATGGGGTGAAGGTGACCGATGCGGACCCACTGCTGCTGGTGGCGGTTCCCATCACCGGGGCGGAGGGGGCCACGGGAAAGGGGCCCGTGTGCGTGGCGCGTGGGAAGACCACCCGCACCCACGTGGCCCCCCCGTCGGTGGAACGGAACAGGTGATCGTTGGAGTAGCCGAACACGGTCCGGTCGGCCTCGAAGACCGGGGAGAAGGCGATCGCCGACGCCGTGGGCTTGGCGTTGGAGTTGTCGAGCTGCTCGTTGGCATCCAGGAGCGCGGTCAGTAGGGCACCGAAGGTGGCGCCTCCGTCGGTGGAGCGGAGCAGACCTCGCCCACGGATGCTGACGAGAACGGTGCCGGGCCCGCTGGACGGGGGCGAGCTGGCCACCGACACGACCTCAGCCGTGGCCGGGACCGACGACGGCAGCGACGCTCGCGTCCACGACACCCCTCGGTTGGTACTCCGAAACAGCCCGGTCGTGGTGGCGGCGAGCCAGGTCTCGCTGACGCCGCTTCTCACGACCACCGCAAGCCCCGTCATGTTCAAGCTCGCCGTCGGGGACCACGTCGCACCGAGGTCGGTGCTCACGTAGACACCGCGACTGGTGCAGACCAACAGGCGCTGGTCGGCGGCGAAGTTGGGCGAGGCCTGGAGGCACCGCGGCTGGAACGGGATCGTGCCGACCCGCTGGAACGAAGCGCCCTCGTCCACGGAGCGGTTGACGAAGCCATTGCCACCATCGACCATCAGGACGGAACGATCGTTGGCGAAGTTCGGCGATGGCAGCACGAAGGGGATGTGGGTATCGAAGTCAGGGCTGCTGAACCCCGGCACGGACGTGCGCGACCATGAGGCGCCGCCGTCACTCGAGCGCAGCACGCCGCCGGGACTCCCGCCGTGGGTGGCCACCGAGGAGTACAACCAGGACCGCCCGGCCACCGGGGGCGCGTAGGCGATGTTGTACAACCGAGCGTACCCATCCGGCTCGGCATCCCAGAAGCCCCGTTGGGCCAGCCCCAGGTTGCTCTCCGACCAGGTTGCGCCCGCGTCGGCCGAGGTGAAGGCGCCGTTCGAGTAGGTGGAGATGGCCACCTTCCGGTTCGTGCCGTACTGCGGGGAGAGCGATAGGCCCACGAGGATGCTCGAGGTGAGGGTCTCGCTCTCGGCCCAGGATGCCCCCCGGTTGTCAGAGGCGTACAGCCCCACGAAGGCAGCCAGGAAAACGGTCTGAGTCCGGGTGACCTGGTCCGTCAGCGCGCTCACCACCCGGCCGAAGTTCGGACGGTCCTGGAAGGCAATCTGGGTCGGTTGGGGATCCCACACCAGACCGCTGTTCGACGCGCTCCAGGTGCTCCCCCGGTCACCCGAGACGAACAACCCGCCGGTCCAGGTCGACGCGAACACCGTGGAGTCCCAGGCGTAATCGGCGGAGTACGTCACGGAGGTCACCCGCGGGTCCGTGAGGCCGCTGTTGACCGAAGTGGCCGTCTTGGTGAAATTGTTCCACCGGAGGACGCCGCCAGTATTGGTGCCGATCAACGCGAGGCCGTCGGTCGAGAAGGACGGAGACACCGCGATCGACGTGATCGCTCCGGCCCCCGCCAGTGGGTAGTTGAACCAGGCCGCCCCGCCAGTGCCCGAGATGTGCAGGACACCGTTGGCGTCCCCCGCGAACACCACCTGGCTACTGGCCTTCTTGAAGGCCACCGCGGTGACGGCGGCCCCGAAACTCCCCAGTGGCCCCCACGACACCCCTCCATCGCGGGTGATGTACGCACCAGCGGCCGGGCCCGCGACGACGGCAACATCCCGAGAGGCGCTCGTCGTACCCACCACTTGGAGGTCATTGGCAACCGGGGTCATCACTCGTGTCCAGGCGACTCCCCCGTCGTCCGAGCGAAAGACGCCGTCCCGGCTCAAGGCCCACGCTCGGCTGCTCACCCCGCCGCCGAAGGCCACCCCTTGAGGTTGCGCTAGGTTATTGAGCCCCTTTACGAGGCGCTGCCAGGTCACCCCCGCGTCCGTGGATCGCATGAACAGCCCACGCGAGATGGCGAGGAGCGTGTCGTCGGAGCTGAACTCCGGTGATACGGCGACATCGAAGATGTCGTCGTGCGGGGTGTGCGCCGACGCTGACGGTGGCGACGCCGCGAGCCCCACCGCCACGAGAAGCACCGTTATGAGCGCCCACCGCTTACTTGCTCGCACTGTGCCCACGTACATCACACCCCCCCCCGACAAGCGCCAGCGTAAAACCGGGAACGCAGCACGATTAGCCCCAACGAACCCTACCAATCCCGCCCCACGACTGTCATTTGGCCGAATGGTACTTCCGGCGACGGCAAACTTACAGGTCAGGGATAGTGGGGCGAGGAAGAATCGAACTTCCGACCTCATCCTTATCAGGGATCGATGGGGGTGCGCGCCATTGACCGCCATCCCCACTGACCTGGTCTTTCGCGACGGGGGGTGACCGCCAGAAACCGCTGTTTGCCACTTCGCCGGGTAGCCGCCCCGCCCGATGTCGTCGCCAGTCCCCATCCCCTCAGCCCGCCTCACCGCTCGTGGAGCTCGGCGATGGAGTCGAGCTGGCTCCAGTCGAACAGATCCGGGTCGTTGGGACAGTAACTGGGCCAATACCGCTCGAGGTCCGGGGCCTTGAACGGCTTCCAGGGCTTCCCTGCCGACGATCGGTCAATCTGGACGCGGACCTTGTCGAACTGCTCCTGGGTGAGCGGGACGATCGACCGGGCCGGTGCCTTCGGGAGGACCTTGTCCCAGTCGGGGTCGTCACGCCAGCGGCCGTCGTGGCGGCGGAGGACCTCGCCGTCCACGAGAGCCAGCATCACCAGCACCGCGTCACGAGCGATGTAGTCGACCACCGCGACGACCTTGGACCCGGAAAGCAGCCGTAGCGGCTCTCCTCCCAAGGCAGCATTGATCACTGCCGCCCGGAATCGGTTGGTCGGTTGCAGGCCCCCCGGTGGTACCGGCCTCGGCGGCGAGAAGTGGTCGAGCGCGGCGAGGGCATCGTCGTCTTCGGAATGGAACCAGATCTGGTCGATATCAGTGACGCCGTGGACCTTGACGAGGACCTCCACGGCGGCGGCGGCGGCTTCGTCCTCGTCGGCCGGAATCCATTCCCGCCACAGGTTCCCGCCGTCATCGGCGTCGTGCCACCCCTGGTAGGCGAGCCACACCAGGTGGTCGACGGTCATGGCGTCGTTGTCCCGCTCGAGGTAGCGGATGCCGATGGTCTCCAGACGCAGGTTGGGTCGGAAGGTGGCGAACTGCACGTAGCGGACCGATCCAAGAACGTTGATCACGAGGTGCGAGTCGTCTTTCAGCCGCCGCAGGACCTCCGCAAGGTGGGGGACGATCCCGGCCACCGGGGGTGCGGACGGATCAGCGGCGGCTCGACGGGCCTTGAGCTCATCGAAGAGGACGCTGTCGTCGATCCACTCGAGGGCCGAGTCGACCCCCGCCCCCTCTCGGAGCCCATCGAGGTCGATGATTCCTGTTTCGTCGCGCATGAAGGACGAGAACACCAGCCAGCGGACCCGGTCGGTGCGAGTGCCGCCGTCGAGCTCTGCCGACTCCCGGGCAATTCGTTGGTAGGCGTCGTTGATCCTGGCGATGTCCTTGTCCTCGTCGGAGTACCCGCCCCCGAGGCCGCCCTGGGTGAAAAAGGCGACATCGCCCGTGGGCGCGGTGGTCACGAGGCTGAGGGCGTAGCTGTTGATCCCGTGGCCGGCGTAGGAGAGCGAGAAAAGGGGACCGTGGTCGATGATGTTCCGGGCGACCGCCTCGACGTCGAACAGGTACAGCTCGTCCAGGGCGTTGAGATCGCGGGTGCCCCAGTGCCACTGGCCGAAGGCGTCGACCTGGCCGGGGTCGGTGGATCCGAGGGGCGGTACGACGAGACGGCTCCTCGTAAGCGTCTCGATCATGTCCCAGACGGGCGGTTTGGCTGCGTTCACGGTTGTTCCTTTCGGGGTCGAGGGTCGGGGCCTCATCGGTAGACTTCGGTGGAATCGGTGAAGTCCTGCTTCCAGTGCCACTGGTCCGTGACGTACTGGGCGAACTCGTTGTCGTTGAGCTCGACGGTGACGCTTCTCATTGGGGATCTCCTGGTTGGGTGGGTGTTGGTACGGATAGGTGGCGGGTCAGGCGACCCGGGCGGCCGCTTCGTCCTGGCGGATGCTGCGGATGATGCGAACGACGTCGATATGGTTCTCGTGGCGCCACTGGGCGAGCCGGCGACGGTCCTCGGACCGGCGGGCGGGGTCGACGTCGTGGCGGCGGTGGAACCAACCGAGGGCGTCCTCGGCGTAGGACACTCCGGCGATGGGGCGGGCGGTACGGATGGCGTCGACCGCGTCCACCGGGTCGACGCCCTGATCGAGCAAGACGGCGTAGGCCAACGACGGCCCCCGGTTGATGCCCATGTGACAGTGGATGAGCACCTTGGCGTCGGGATCGCTCAACGCCTCCCGGGCCCAGGCGACACCGTCGTCGAACCAATGGTCCGGTTGGCCGTTGCCGGCGTCAGCGACCCCGTTGCAGAGGTACCTCATCTCGGGGGCGAGGTGGGCCACGAGGTCCTCGTCGGTCCACTCCTGCCGATTATCGATCACGTGGGTGATCCCGAGGTCCTGCCAGACCCGAAGGGCCGCGGCGGCGTCCTCCCGGCGATGGGGTAGGTCGCCGCCGGTGGCGATGCGATCGGTGACGAAGTCGAGGTTGGGCTTGATGGTCACGTTCGTGACTCCTTTCGATGGGGCGCTCGGGTCAAGTGCCCTTCAATGAAGAGGAGTCATCCGAGGGGCGATTTCTTACACCGGGTCTCGCGAATCTCTTGCGGGGGCCCTTGCGGGCTGTCGCCAGCGGCGGGCCGGCCTGACCCGTAGCCTTCGAGGGCATGGGGGAGCTGAGCGACGAAGAGTTGGTCTACTTCCGAAAGATCGCACTCAAGGCAGCCAAGACCATCTCCAGCGATGACCAGGTGTTCGAAGGCGCGGCCAACCACGCCGTGATGGAGCTCATCGAGGGACTCGACGACATCGACCCGGACAAGCGAGATGGGTGGGTCTGGAAGGTCGCCGCCAACGACGCCCGCCGCATCGGCAAGAAGCTGCACCGGGACGTTCCCTTCGGCCGGCAGGGAACCTTTCCTCCACCGCGACAAGATGCCGACGGCGACTTCGGGCCCGACCAGCACTACGCGCGCCTGGTCCAGGAGCTGCCCCTCGGCATGTCGAGCCCCAGCGTCCAGTCCGTCCTGCAGATCGTGATCGAGCAAGCCCTGGACAGCCTGTCCCCCGAAGCCCGGTTCCTCATCGAAGCCCGCTACGTAGCCGGCCGGTCGACCAAGGACATCGCCGCCGAGCTCGGCAAAGAGCCAGGCGCCATCGACGTCGCCATCCACCGCGCCCGCAAAGCCCTCGCACTGCTTCTGGCCGACGACCCCCGTGTCAGCTGAGGCGAGGCAGTTGGGTGCCTTGAGACCTCACCCGACGGCAGCACTCGAGGACGGCGGCCTGGGCCCGGTTCGGGCGGGGCGGCCATCGCAGTATGGCGACGGACTCGCGGGTCAGGACTGGTGGGGCTAGGAAGAATCGAACTTCCGACCTCATCCTTATCAGGGATGCGCTCTAACCGACTGAGCTATAGCCCCGGGTGCAGCGCCGGGAACTGCGAAGATAGCCGCCGCCCTAGCGCCCCGGCGAGCCGGTACCGGCCGATCGGGGGCTGGGATCCTCCTCCAGCACCGTTATCCGTACCCCCCCGGTGAGGTCGCTCAGCACGTTGAACAGCAGCGCCATCACCACGGCACCCATCGAACCGGCGAACACGAGCACAAACCCTCCAAGGGCAACGGCCGCAAAGATCTTCCTGTCCTCGAATCGGAAGGTGTCCTGCAGTTCAGCGCCACCGACGCAGCTCTGATCCCCAGTGGGGACGGCGGTGACCGGTTGGTCAGCGGATGGCACAGCTGGCACCGCCGGGACCTCACCCACGGGTTCAGGGCAGTTGCCGAAGCCCCCCACCTCGGTGATGAAGTCCTCCACGCCACCCAGGGTGCCGGTACTGCGGGCGCCCCCCCACAACAGAGCCAATGCGATACAGATGATGACGACCAGCGCCAGGAAAAACAGCAACGAGAGCTTCAGAACCGACCACGGGTCGATGTGGCGGACCACCCGCTGCACCTTGCGGGCCCGGACGCGATCACGACTGCTCCCGGGCCGTGACGGGTCTTTGCCCCCCTTCGCCGGCGGCCGACTGATTCCGTGAGCGGCGTCAGAGGCACGCCGAGAACGAAGTTCCTCTGTCGCCGCGTCGCCCACCCGGGTGCCAATGGGCATCGATGCGCCAGCGGGATCGGAAACCATCGCCGTAAGCATAGGGCTGGCCCCCCATCACTCAGCCGCATACATGCGCCCTTAGTCGCGTTGCGCCTTCGCTTCCGCACTCGTTCCACCCCGGTCAATCACCACCCACACCTCATTGCCCTCGGCTCGCCACGTCGTCACCTCCGCCCCGTTGGCGGCGGCTACCTCACGGGCCGCATCTTCCCCTTCCGCGGCGCCCGCCAATGCCGCGGCGTCGGCGGCGGTCCGAGCGGCGGCCTGGTTTTGGGCGCGGTGCACCACAGGCACCATCCCGATGGCCACCACTACGGCGATCAGCAGCACCGCCAAGACCAACGGAACGGTTTGGCCACACTCGTGTTCTTGTCGTCCCACGACGACCTCCTCGACTCGGGCGCGTATCGCCACGGGTGAAGGGGGAAGAAGAGAAAAATCCGGACGAGCCGAATCAGCTTGTGTCGTCGTCGGCGGAAAGAACCGGGGCTACCGACGCCACTGTTTCGTTGTCGTCGAGGTTCATAACCCGCACGCCGGTTGCGTCGCGTCCCTGAGAAGAGATCTCCCTCACCGGCATACGAATGAGCGTTCCCACCGAGTTCACCACGAAAATCTCGTCGTCAAGGCCCACCATGAAGGCCGCCACCACGTGTCCCTTTTTGGCTGTGATTTTGATTCCCCGCACTCCCTGCCCGCCGCGGCCTTGGCGGTTGAAGTGCTCCAACTGGGTGCGTTTGCCGTAACCGGCATCGGTAACGATCAGCATGGCTACGTCGTCGCGACAGCTGTCGAGGCTCACCACTTCGTCGCCGGTGCGCAATTTCATGCCCCTCACCCCTGCGGCGGCTCGGCCCATGGGTCGCACGTCGCCTTCCGTGAAACGGATGGCCTGGCCCAACTTGCTGAGCATCAAGATGTCGTCGCTCCCGTTGGTAGGAATGACCTTCACGAGTTCGTCGCCCCCCCGAAGATTGATGGCGATGATCCCGGTGCGCAACGACGAGTCGTAGTCATTGAACTTTGTTTTCTTCACCTGCCCCTGCTTGGTGGTGAAGAACAAGAAACGACTGGTCTCGTAGTCGCGGGTGTCGATGATCGTTTGGATGTGCTCCCCCGGCTGAAGTTGCAGGAGGTTGGGCATCGCCGTCCCCCGAGCGGTGCGTTCCTTCTTCGGAATCTCGTGGGCCTTGAGGCGATAGACACGCCCCAAGTTGGAGAAGAACAGCAGGTACGCATGAGCGGTAGTGGTGAGGATCTGCGTCACGTAGTCCTCATCGCGAAGTTTCGCGCCCGCCACGCCGCGCCCGCCCCGGCCCTGCGAGCGGAAGGCATCGGCCAGCACCGTTTTGATGTAGCCACGAGCCGAGAGGGTGACCACCAGTTCCTCGTCGTCGATGAGGTCTTCGATGTTTACGTCACCGAGGTCGAGGGTGATCTTGGAGCGGCGGGCGTCGGCGAACTTGTCGCGCACCTCGGTTAGCTCATCCTTCATTACCGTGCGCAACACACCTTCATCGCCGAGGATCGCTTCGAGCCCGGCGATCACCTCCCGTAGGTTGGCCATCTCGGTTTCGAGATCAACCCGCGCCAAGCGAGTGAGTTGACCCAACTTCATTTCGAGAATGTGCTCTGCCTGCACGTCGGAGAAGTTGTAGGGAGCCGAAGTGAGGCCCACGCGCGCCTCCGCACGATCATCCGAGGCCCGGATGAGCGCGATGATGGCGTCGATCACGTCAACGGCTTTGAGCAAGCCCTCCACGATGTGGGCCCGGTCGCCGGCCTTTTTGAGGCGGAACTCAGAGCGGCGGCGGATGACCTCGGCCTGGTGATCAACGTAGGCCTGCAGCGCCTGCACCAGGTTTAGCGTGCGGGGAATGCCCCCCACCAGGGCCACCGTGTTCACCGAGAAGTTCGTCTGCAACGGGGTGTGCTTGTAGAGGTTGTTCAAGATGACCAGGCCCGGCGCATCCTTCTTCAACTTGATCACGAGACGGGTTTTGCCCCGGGCGGATTCGTCGTTCACATCACTGATGCCCTCGATGGACCGGGTTTGCACCAACTCCGCGATGCGAGCCGCGGTCACCGAGATGGAGGTCTGGTAGGGCATCTCGGTCACCACGATCTGGTCGCCGCTGCGTCCACTGCCTTCCTCGATCTCGCACACCGCCCGCAGTCGGATCGATCCTTTTCCGGTGCGATAGGCATCAAGAATGCCCTGGCGGCCCATGATGAGAGCCCCGGTCGGGAAATCAGGTCCCTGGACGAACTGCATCAGGTCATCGGGGCTGGCCTCGGGGTGGTCGATGAGGTGGATGGTGGCGTTGATCACCTCGCCGAGGTTGTGGGGCGGAATGTTGGTGGCCATCCCCACCGCGATGCCCTGGCTCCCGTTCACCAACAGGTTGGGGAATCGCGCCGGGAGCACATCCGGTTCGGTTTCGTCGCCCGAGTAGTTATCGGACTTGTCCACCGTGTTCTCGTCGATGCCGTCGAGCATCCGCATGGCGATGGGATCCAGTCGGCACTCGGTGTAGCGGGAGGCCGCCGCGCCGAAGTCGGGGCTGCCGAAGTTGCCGTGTCCGTCTACCAGCGGGTGGCGCAGCGAGAAGTCCTGCGCCATACGCACGAGCGCGTCGTAGATCGATCCCTCACCGTGGGGGTGGTACTTCCCCATGACGTCGCCGGTAACGCGGGCGCACTTCATGTGGGAGCGGTCGGGGCGCGCCCCGAGTTCGTACATCCCGTACAAAATCCGCCGGTGCACTGGTTTCAGGCCGTCGCGCGCGTCGGGCAGAGCGCGGGTGGTGATAACCGACATCGCATAGTCGAGGAACGAGGATTCCATCTCCTCCTGGATCTCGATCGGTTCGATGGCTTCGCGCACGGGCCCGTCAGTGGGGGGGGTTTGATCTGACATCAGATGTCCAGGAACCTCGCGTCCTTAGCGTTATTCACGATGAAGGCCTTGCGTACTTCCACTACGTCGCCCATGAGGGTGGAGACGGTGTCGTCGGCCAGGGCAGCCTGTTCGGCGGTGACCCGAAGCAACGTGCGGAGACCATCTTCCATCGTGGTGACCCGCAACTCCTCCGCGTCCATCTCCCCCAAACCTTTGAGACGACCGAAGTCCTTCTTGTGATTCGGATTGTCTCGCAGGAAGAGATCCTTGGCATGGTCGTCTTTCAGGTACACCTTCGCCTTGCTGACCTCGGTGGAATACAGCGGGGGCTGACAGATGAATACGTGTCCGTGTTCCACCAGGGGCTTCATTTGGCGGTAGAAGAAGGTCAGGAGCAGAGTGCGGATATGTAGGCCATCCACATCGGCGTCGGCGAGAATACAAACCTTGTCGTAGCGGCGTTTTTCTACGTCAAACTCCTCCCCCACCCCGGCCCCGATGGCCGCGATGAGCGCCTGGACCTCGAGATTGCGCAGCATCTTGTCGAGGCGCGCTCGTTCCACGTTGAGGATTTTGCCGCGGATAGGCAGAATCGCTTGCCGTAGAGGATCTCGGGCACTTACGGCTGAACCGCCCGCCGAATCGCCCTCCACGATGAACAGTTCGCGCTCCTCGCGGTTCTTAGAACTGCAGTCTTTCAACTTGTCGGGCATTCCGGCGCCGTCGAGCAGAGTCTTGGACCGGATGACGTCTCGCGCCTTTTTGGCCGCCATGCGGGCTTGGGCCCCCGCGAGGGCCTTCTTCACCATCTTGTTGGCCTCAGCGGGGTTTTCTTCGAACCACTGACCCAATTTGTCGTTGGTGGCCTTCTGCACCAGCGTCTTCACGCTGGTGTTCCCCAGTTTGCCTTTGGTTTGTCCCTCGAACTGTGGCTCGCGCAGACGCACCGAGAGGATTGCCGTGATGCCTTCGCGGATGTCTTCGCCGAGCAGGTTCGGCTCTTTCTCTTTGAGCAGGTTCTTGGCTCGGGCGTGCTTGTTCACCACGGTGGTGAGGGCCGCTTTGAACCCTTCCTCGTGCGACCCACCCTCGGTCGTGTTGATCCCATTGGCGAAGGAGTGGATGCCGTCGGCGTTGTACCCCGTGTTCCACTGGAACGCCACCTCCACTTCTTGTTCTTCTTCGGCCAACTCGTAGTACCCCACCTTGGCGAAGAGTGCCTCTTTGGAGGTATTGAGATGCTTGACAAAATCGATGATGCCGCCGGCGTAACGGTAGGTAACCGCCGGGGCGGCATGCTCGGGCCGTTCGTCGGTGAACACGATCTCCAGGCCCTTGTTCAAGAACGCCATCATCTGGAGGCGTTCGAGAATCGTACGGGCGGAAAACTCGGTGGTTTCGAAAATAGAACCGTCCGGCCAGAACGTGACGGTGGTGCCGGTGCGGCCGCGGGGCGAGGTGCCGACCACCTCGAGTGTGCTGCTGGGTACTCCGCCGTTCTCGAAGGTCATTTGGTAGCGCTGTCCACCGCGGTCCACCTCCACGATGAGTTTTCGGGAGAGGGCGTTCACCACCGACACCCCAACACCGTGCAGCCCACCAGAAACCTTGTACCCGTCGCCGCCGAACTTTCCGCCGCCGTGCAGTTTCGTAAGGGCGATCTCCACCCCGCTCATCTTCTGCTGCTTGTTGATGTCGGTAGGAATCCCGCGTCCATCGTCCACTACCCGGCAGCCGCCGTCGGGCAGTAAGGAGATCTCGATTCGAGTGGCGTGGCCAGCCATGGCCTCATCCACCGAGTTGTCCACCACCTCCCAAACACAATGGTGAAGACCAGTGGGCCCGGTGCTGCCGATGTACATGCCAGGGCGTTTACGAACAGGATCGAGCCCCTCCAGAACCTGCATGCTGTTGGCCCCGTAAGACCCCTCGGACTGCGCCACGAATGGACCTCGTTTAGATGGTGGGCCCGGCGCCTGGAGCATCCGGGCTGCGTAGGGGGAAAACGCCAGGGAAATCGAAGTAAAAACCCTGGTCAGACGCCCGAATCACAACGCCGTCAGCATACCAGGTTGAGGGGTAAAATCAGGTCATTACCAGCCGAAAGTGACCACACCTTTGGGACTACCGCTTGGGACCAACCCGGAGGTCGATGGCGGTCACCCGATCCGGGCCGAGAAGCTCACTCAACCGCTCCAACAACTCCGCTTGGAGGAACTTCACGTGCGTGGCAATCGCCGGCTCGTCCACCGCCAACACCAAACGTTTTCCTTCGATTTTGAGCGGACGGGTGTGGGCCGCCAGAGCCTCTCCCACCACCGTCGACCAACGGTCGAAGACCAGATGCACACCGCTGGCCTCCGGCGCGCCCAGGCCTCGCATCACCGCATCAAGGGCCACCCCCACCCGTTGGGGACCGGGTCCTGGACCGGGAAGAGGGCGAGCGACCATGCCTGATGCTCGCGTTGTTTGGGTAGCCCCACAACCCCCGAATTCATCCGAGGGTGATCTGACCATCGTGGACGCGCAGGATCCGATCGGGTGTGGCTTTGGGCGGGAGACCGCTGGCGCTGGTCAGCAGCGTCTGTCCGGCCGGCAAGTTCGCCAGCAGCGCGTCGCTTCGATCGGGGTCCAGTTCGGAAAAGACATCGTCCAAGAGCAGTACCGGCGCACTGCCGGTCACATCGGTGATCACGTGATGAGCCGCCAGGCGCAGCGCTAGGGCCAAAGAGCGTTGCTCTCCTTGCGACGCATGGGTACGGGCAGGTAAGCCCCCGATGCGTAGCTCGATGTCGTCGCGATGGGGCCCGATGGTGGATACCCCCCGTCTCACATCATCTCGTCGGCTGGTGGCCAGAGCCTTGGCCAGCCCCACCTCAGTCCAATCGGCCACATACCTCACGGTGACGGCCGCCGGACGGTTGGCCACCGCGTCATAGGTTTGTGACAACAGTGGCCGCAGGCGGTGGAGAAGGTGTTGCCGGGCCTCGGCGAGGCGGCCCCCGGATTCCACCAATTTCGCATCCCAGACGTCGAGAGTGAACGCCGCCCCCTCATCGAGTCGGCCTTGGGCCCCCTTCAGAAGCGCATTGCGCTGTTTCAGCACCTTGTCCACTTCGCTCTGGAGAGCGTCGTAGCGGGGATGAGAGGCCACTAAGGCGTCATCAAGATACCGCCGACGGCCTGCCGGCCCGCCTTTGACAAGGTCGAGGTCATCGGGGGCAAACACGGTGACTCGCAGCACCCCCAGGAGATCCCGGGCCCGTTTGAGTGGTTGGCGATTCACCAGCACCCGATTACGACCGCTGGCCACCAGTTCCGTCTCGATTAGCAGCGACCGGCCTTCCCGCTCCCCTTCGGCCCGTATGACCGCGCTACTAGCGCCCTGTCGAATCAACGCCTCAGTAGGGGCTCCCCGGAACGACCCCAAGGTGGCTAAGAAACCAACGGCTTCCAGGACATTGGTCTTGCCTTCACCGTTGCGCCCGAGCAACACCGTAAGCCCAGGAGATAACTCGATTTCCGCGGTCACATAGGACCGGACATCCGCCAGCCACACCCGATCCAACCGCATGGCAACCCTTCTTCATCGCCGTTCTTCGAGGAACTGAACGGCTCTAGGACACCCGCACCGGCATGAGTAGGTACAGGAACTCGGGGTGCTCGGGAACCCTCAAGATGGCCGGCTTGAGCGCATCCACGGTTTCGATGGTTACTTCATCGCCGGGGGCAACCTCGATGCCCTGGAGCAAGTAGTCCGGGTTGAACGCCACAGTGAGTTCGGTACCCTCAAACTTGGCGTCGAGGCTTTCGCTGGCCTGGCCTACGTCTTGTGTGACGGCAACCAATTCCAGGCCCTCACTAGACATGGCCAATCGCACTGGAGTGGCTTCCCGGGCCAAAAGTTTCACTCGCCGTACCGCTTCGAGGAATACCTCTCGACCCACCGTGAGTCGGTTCGGCTGCGACTGAGGGATCAAGCGCTCGTAGGGCGGGAATTCCCCTTCGATCAAGACCGAGGTCAAGCGGGTTCCACCCACCTCGAAACTCACATCTCGTTCACCCAGACTTACCGCCAGGGTGTCGCCGGCCGAAAGCACCCGGGCCAACTCCTGTAGTGCCCGGGACGGAATAAGAACGTGTTGGCCCTCTTCAAGAACGTTCGTACCGGGGAGATCACGAATGGCAAGACGGTAGGAGTCGGTGGCTACCAACCGTAAACCTCCGGGTTCAGCGGCCAGCAACACTCCCGTGAGAATCGGACGGGCGTCGTCATTGGACGCGGCACGAACCACCTGCGATAGCGCCAGAGCCAATTCATCGCTGGCCAGGCTCACTGGTTGTCCGTTGGCTTCAGTGATCCGAGGGAACTCATCGGCCGGAAGCACCCGCAGGCTGAACTTGGACCGTCCCGCGGTGATCTGGGCTTCGTCGTTGGCTACCTCGATTTCCACGCTGCCAGCAGGCAGCGCTCGCACAATGTCCGAAGCCAGTCGGCCAGGAAGTACCACTACACCGTCGGCACTGCCAGAAACTTCCACCTCTACCGAGATCGTCAATTCCAGGTCTGTTCCGGTGATCTGCAGCGAATTCCCCACCAGTTCCACTCGTACTCCAGAAAGCACGGGCAAGGAACTACCGCGCCCAGCGGCCGCACGGCCGGCAACTCCGAGTGCTTCTACGAGAACATCACGCTCACATCGGAACTTCACGCCTTGGCTCGCTTTCTACGGTGGTCTTATGCTGAAAAATAGAAGTAGTAGTAGTAGGGGCTGTGGATTGGGGATAACCAAACATTTTCCCAGGTCAACTGGGGTGGCGCTGCCCAAGGGTTCTCCCCAGGTTCCCACAGGAACGCGACAGGGCTAGGGACGCTACGCCTAAAGGACCCAGCTTGCCCACAGGAGGAGTTGGGTGACTGGTGGGGGCCCACAGTTCGTCCCCGGTGTTTTCCCCAGGCCCACAGTTCATGCTTCTGCCCGGATGGTCTGCACGAGGGCGGTGACCTGGTCATAGGTCGCCTGGTGCGTACTCATTTGAGCGGTGATCTTTTCGACGGCGTGGATCACCGTGGTGTGATCGCGGCCCCCAAACTCCCTGGCGATGGCGGGGTAACTGAGGTCGGTGATGTCACGGAAGACGTACATGGCAACTTGGCGTGCCGTCACGAGAGGACGTTGACGCTTCTTCCCGATGATTTCCTCGACGGGGATACCAAACATTTTTGAGGTGGCTTCAAGAATCACCTGGGGGGTGATTGCCTGAGGCTGACGGCTGGTGAGAAGGTCTCGCAGAACAGAGGCGGCGGTGTCCACCGTAAGTTCCTCAGCCGTGAGGCTGGCGAAGGCCGCCACTCGTATGAGGGCTCCTTCAAGGACCCGGATGTTGTCGGTGATGTTGGTGGCAATGAACTCGAGAACCTCGGGCGGTACCGAGGTGGTTTCGAGTTCGGCCTTGTTTCGGAGGATGGCCAGGCGGGTTTCGAGGTCAGGTACCTGAACGTCGGTGATCAACCCCATCTTGAATCTGCTTCGCAGCCGATCTTCGAGAGTTCCGATCGCGTCAGGCGACCGGTCGGAGGAGAGGATGATCTGCCGGTTGGCCTGGTGTAGATGGTTGAACGTGTGGAAGAACTCTTCCTGGGTCTCTGGCTTGCCCTCGATGAACTGGATGTCATCAATTAACAACACATCGATGTCTCGGTACCGTCGCTTGAATCCATCGTTGGTTTTGTTGCGCACGGCGTCAATGAACTCATTTAGGAATGCTTCCGAGGTGACATACCGAACCCGGTAGGTGGGGTAGTTCACTCTCACGTAGTGAGCAATGGCCTGCAGAAGGTGGGTCTTGCCTAACCCGGCATCGCCATAGATGAACAAGGGGTTGTATTTCCGGGCCGGTCTTTCCGCCACGGCCAACGCCGCAGCGTGGGCAAATCGATTGGAAGGCCCAATCACGAAGGTTTCGAAGGTGAAGGGGTCTGAGGAATCGGCTTCGAGCCCACCCCACCCGTTGGTGTTCTCGGCGACTGGGGCGGCCATGGTGGTGGGACGTGGTTCGAGACCGTGTTCGGTCCGCTGTCCCGCCGGAGCGATCCGCAACGTGAGCTCGAGGTCACCGGAGCCCACATCAGCTAGCGCGTCGCGAACCATGGACAGGTACCGGCCCTCAATGCGCTCCTTCGCCAGAAACGACGGCACCTCTAGGATCAAGACGCCGCCCTCAAGCGACTCGGCACGCGTTTCTCGGAATGTGGTGAGCCAAACCGGTTCCGACACCTGAGCCCGCAAGATTTCGGCGCATTCGTCCCACAACCGCTGTGCCTCGTTCACTCGTAGCGGCGCCTTCGGTCGGGTGGACATCCACAGGACATCCACAACTGTGGAAAAGAAATGACGAAGCGGATTCGGCGGTGGTACTACCCGCCGACCCGCACAATGATGACGCCCGTCCACAGGTACAGGAGCCGATCCAGAGACCATTACCCAGCCGTGGTGATGAGGTTCTGGCACCGTAGCACCGCCGTCACCACTCAGCGCAAGAGCCCGGCCACAATTTGTGTTTACGCTGTTCAGAGCGTTACCAAATCCCCCTGAGCACCCTTGGAATGTGGTAGGGGCTTCCCAGGTTGCCCACGAGGGGGTGTGGCCTCTACGATCCCCCGCGCATCATGTGGCGCCGACAAGTGGCGCGTCGGTGGTGCATCCCACTCGATTTTGTCAGGCGCCGGGCCAAGTGGCCCAGGCCGCCGAGGAGGCCATCCCAGTGAAGCGTACCTACCAACCCAACAATCGCCGTCGGGCCAAGCGCCATGGATTCCGCCACCGGATGTCCGACCGGGCTGGGCAAGCGGTACTGAAGGCCCGTCGCCTCAAGGGCCGCAAGCGCCTGTCGGCGTAGCCGGCCCGATCGGACCGGAAGGATGACGCCCGCCCCGCCCGTACGCCCACTTGGTGCGCCGCGTCCTCAATTGTGGCGAGTGACCGAACGGGAATCGTTTCAGGCCTTGCGCCGTCATGGTCGACGAGTACGCAGGGGTTCGTTGGTGGTCACCTTCCTCGCCCCCGACTCGTCCTTGGGTCCCACCCCACCTCGGGTGGCCTTTGCTGTCGGCACGGCGGTGGGTGGCGCCGTCGTGCGTAATCGGATTCGCCGTCGTGTCCGTGCTGCGCTGCGGGACCTAGTGGTGTCTGATCGCCTCCCGGCGGGCACCTATCTGATTGGCGCTACCAGTGAAACGGCACAGATGCCTTGGTCGAAACTGGTGTCATCTCTCTCCACCACGATCGATGAGGTGACACGTTGAGCCCGCTGGCGCGGGGTTTCCACTCGTTGGTGCGGGGCTATCGCTGGGTCATGTCGGGTCGCCCATCTCCGTGTCGGTTTGATCCCAGTTGTTCCACCTATGCCCTTGCGGCAATCGAGCGCCACGGTGCACGGCGAGGGCTCTGGATGTCCCTCCGACGGGTGGGTCGCTGCCATCCGTGGGGTGGCATGGGGTGGGACCCGGTTCCTGATGGAAAGGCGAACTGATGTTCGACCCTGTTTATGAGTTCCTGGCCCAGGTACTCAGTTTCTTCTACGACGTCATCGCGAACTACGCCATCGCCATCGCCTGGCTGACGGTCTCGGTAATGGTGTTGACCACGCCCTTCACGTTGAAGGGCACCCGCAGCATGATCCAGATGCAGCGGCTGCAACCGGAGATGAAGAAGATACAAACCCAGTACAAGGACGATCGCCAGAAGCTCAATGAGGAGTTGATGGCGTTTTATAAAGAGAACAATCTGAATCCCCTCGGGGGCTGCCTCCCACTGCTGCTGCAGGCGCCGATTTTCTTCTTCCTCTTCGCAGTTCTCCGTGGGCTCACCTACATCCCGAGCGGCGAGACAACCTTCGATCCGAAGTACCTCGACGAAAGCTCCAAGATGTATCGGAGTCTCGACGGGGCCACCGAGATGATGTCGTTCGGCATCGACCTCGCCGAAAGCGCCAGCGCGGCCCTGAAGGTCAGCTTTGCCCACGCCCTTCCGCAGATCAGTTTGGTGTTGATTGTGGCCCTCACCTCCTACTACCAGCAGAAGCAGATTCAGAGCCGGAATCCAGGGGTTGAAGTTCCGCAGCAGCAACAGATTCTGATGAAGTTGATGCCGTTGATGATGGTGTTCTTCGCCTTTGTGACGTCGGCTGCGTTGGTGGTCTATTTCGTCACGTCAAACCTGTACCGGATCGGGATGCAGTACTACATCACCCGAACCCTCTACCACGGTGAGGATTCACTGGGAGCCCAGGCCCAACGGGCATCCGCCGAGACCAAGGAATTGAAGGAGGCCAATGGCACCTCACGTCTCCTGCCTCGGCTCGGCAAGCAGTCGCGAGCGCTGCCGGTGAAGGGATCCACTGTCAAACCGGCCGCCAAGTCCACTCCCCCGTCGAGCACTCCCAGCGCGAGCAGCAACGGTGCTTCCGCCGAGCAGACCCCCGCGCCACGGTCGGTCAGCGACGCCAATCGTTCCAAGAAGAAGAAGAAGCGTAGGTAGCGACCATGGAATGGGTAGTGACAACCGGCAAGACCGTTGAGCAGGCCAAGGATGTGGCCCTGGACCAACTCGGGGTAGATGAGCAGGAGGCCGAATTTGAACTTCTCGAGGAACCTCGGGCCGGGCTGTTTGGCCGCACGCGCGGCGAGGCCCGGGTGCGGGCTCGGGTGCGACCACTCAAGCCTCGAGTCAAGGTAGAGCGCCGGTCGGGTAAGGCCAGGGACCGAGGCGGCCGGAACGCGCCCAGAGGCGGCGGCGGTTCCCAAAAAAGCAGCGGCAAGGCTTCGGGGTCGGGCAAGGCTTCGGGGTCGGGCAAGGCTTCGGGGTCGGGCGGAGGCAACCAGCCGTCACCGAGGTCCGGGGGACGCAGTGGTACCCGTAATCAGTCCGGCGACCGTGCCGGCACCATCGACGACAAGCAGGAGATCATCAACATGAGCAACACCGAGCTGGCTGAGCAAGGCGAGGTGGTGCGGGGGTTCCTCGTCGACCTTCTGGAGGCATTCGGTTTGGAGGGCGAGGTTACGGCCACGCCGGCCGAGGAAGGGGCGGTGGAACTCGATGTTACGGGTGAGGATCTCGGGCTGCTGATCGGCCAGAAGGGTGCCACGCTTCAGGCGGTGCAGGAACTCTCCCGCAGCGTGCTCCAGCGGACCCTTCCCGGCAAAACCCATGCTCGTATCCGGGTTGACGTTGGCGGCTATCGAGCCCATCGCCGGGTGGCCCTGGCCCGTTTCACGCAGCAGATTGCCGAGCAGGTTCGCGACTCTGGCGTGAAGCAGGCTCTCGAGCCCATGTCGCCTCCCGACCGCAAAGTTGTGCATGACACGGTGAATGACATCGCTGGGGTACGCACTCTTTCGGAGGGCGAGGACGCTCGCCGCCGGGTGGTCATCCTTCCCGAGTGAAGCGGTTGTTGATCGGTCGAGCGACAGGCGCCTCTTCAGGCCGTCGGCGGCGAGATGGGGGTGAAGCATGACCCTGCTGGAAGTGCTGCTGCGGGCGCGCACTCTTGGGTTTCTGGGGCCAGGGCCGGTGGAGGACCATCTGGCCCATGCCACGGGCTTTCTGGAAGCGCTTGGTCCCGTGACGGGCTGCGTGGTGGATCTGGGCAGTGGCGGTGGGGTGCCCGGGTTGATCGTGGCGAGTGAGCGGCCGGACCTCAACGTCGTGCTCGTAGACTCCTCGGCGAAGCGATGCGAGTTTCTCCACGAGGTGGTCGGCCAACTTGGGCTGGCGGCGGCGGTGGTACAGGGTCGGGCGGAGGTAGTGGGGCGGGGGCCGTTGCGGGGAATGGTCGATGGGGTCGTAGCCCGCAGTTTTGGTCCGCCGGCAGCTACCGCAGAGTGTGCCGCTCCGTTGCTACGACGGGGAGGACTGCTGGTGGTGAGTGAACCGCCGATAGCCGAGGATCGCTGGCCGGCGGCTGCGCTGGCGCAACTGGGACTTCGACCACTGTTTCGGACGGTGACGTCGCCGGTGATGCAGGTACTGGAGTTGGCATCACTCTGCTCCGACGAGTACCCCCGCCGTGATGGGGTGCCGGCCAAGCGACTCTTGTTCTGACCTGGGTGGGTGTTCCACGTGGAACACCGCTGGCCTTTCGTGGTCAACGGTTGCCGCCGGAGCGGGGTCGCGTGGTGGTTGTCCACGTTGGAGACGTGGTGCCGCTCCTGGTCGTGATGCCGGTGGTGGAGGGCGCGATTCCCCGCCGGGAACGTCGGGCGGTCCTGCTGGCACAACAGCCGTAGCCTCGCCGGTGATGCCGGTACGGGAGTTGGTACGCAGCGGCCTGGCCGAGCCCCCCACTGCGAACGCGAGCGGGAGAACTCCTTCAGGCCCGACGTCGCTGGGGTGCTCCGCGGGGCGTGCAGCACCCGCCATGGTTGAGGGTTGGGCCCAGCCGGTGTGAGGGCCTAGCGGAGTGGGTCGGTGTCCGGGGTCCATGGTCGAGGGGCTACTCCCCCGGTGGCGCGCCGACCCCAGGGGCAGGTCGGCGGCTTCCGTTCCCGGCCGCGCCACACGTTGGCATTGACTCCCCGCATGGTGCCGATGGGTGGTCTTGGCGGATCGAGTGGGTCGGCCAACCCAGGTTTCGTGGCGGCGTCGGATCCTCGGGCCGGGTCACCCCTTGTCCCAGGCACGCTGGTGGGGCGTTCCACGTGGAACATCGGCACGGGTCCGCGGGTGCCGGTGGGATTCGGGGGGTGGGGCCAGGCGGCCCTGTGGTTGATGGCGGCGTTGCCGGCTGCTTCTCGGTGGCAAAACCTTCGAATCCGGCGTTCGGCGGCGTCGGCGGGCCAGGGCGACCGTGGCTTACAGGAGGGATCACGGCGACGGCAGGCGGGCCGCCCACACCTCTGTCCGGGGCGCGCTGGCGGGATGTTCCACGTGGAACACTGGTTGCCTGATGTAGGTGGTTGAGGGTTTCTCCTGAAACATGGCAACGGTCCTTGCATCACCGATGTCCAGCGGGCAGGATGCACCGGTGACTGAACCGTCCGATGATCTAGCCACTCGGGGTCGGGCGATCTTCCGGCGACTACGGGAGGTACGGCCGGAGCCGTCCCCGGAGCCTCCCGTTGTTGGCCCCGATGAGCCACCGGCGCTTACCGATGAGGAGTTGGTGGCCTTCACGGCTCCTCCCGATTCCGAGACTCCGCCGCCCCCGGCGATGCCGATGAGCAGCCCCCTGCCGGGCACGGATGACCTTCCCGGTCGTAGCTCGGCGGCGGCGATCGAACTGAGTGAGGGTGACCTCACGACGCCGATCTATGTGCCGCTTGATGACCCAGAGCCGTCGACGGGCGCCCCCGCCGCTCAGCCGGTTGCAATGCCCGCTCCCCCACCCCGGCCCGGAACCATCGTCGATGCCGCTCCCTCCGAGGTGATCGAAGAGACGGCCCCAGTCTCGTTTGCTCGCGAACTCCCCCGGGTGATGGCGGTGGCGAATCAGAAGGGCGGGGTGGGAAAGACCACGACGGCGGTGAATCTCGGTGCCTGTCTTGCCGACATCGGCTATCGCGTCCTCGTGGTTGATCTCGATCCGCAGGGCAACGCCAGCACGGGTCTGGGCATCAACATCCGCGACCTCCAGGGTTCGATGTATGACGTGATTCTCCACGACCTGCCGATCGAGGACTGCGTCGAGGCTACGTCCGTGAGGAATCTGTTTTGTGCGCCCTCATCCCTTGACCTCGCCGGTGCCGAGATCGAACTCGTGCCGGCCTTCAGTCGGGAGCTTCGCCTGAAGCGTGCCCTGAGTGAGGTGCATGACGATTACGACTTCGTACTGATCGACTGCCCTCCCTCCCTGGGACTCCTCACGGTAAACGGGTTGGCAGCGGCCACCGAGGTGGTGGTGCCGATCCAGTGCGAGTACTACGCGCTCGAGGGCCTGGGACAGCTCCTTCGCAACGTGAGCCTGGTGAAGAAGAACCTCAATCCGATCCTGGATGTGAGCGCCATCATTCTTGTCATGTACGACGCTCGCACGAAGTTGGCAGATCAGGTGGTACGGGAAGTGCGAGAGCACTTCGGGGACAAGGTGTGCAAAAACGTAGTGCCGCGAACGGTGCGTTTGTCAGAGGCGCCGTCGTTTGGGCAACCGATTATTTCGTTCGATCCGAGTTCCCGAGGGGCGATTGCCTATCGGGAACTCGCCAAGGAGGTGAGTGGTGGCACGCCAAAGCGGACTCGGTAGGGGACTCGGAGCGCTCATCCCCACAGAGAGCATCGGAGTATCCGGTTCTGGTTTGCAGGAGGTGGCGGTGGGGTCGATCTCATCAAACCCGCGCCAACCCCGGGCCTATTTCGACGAGGAGGCGTTGGCTGGCCTCACCGCGTCCATCGCCGAGTTGGGGGTGCTGCAACCGGTGTTGGTGCGGGCTTTAGGCGATGAGCGTTTCGAACTCATTGCCGGGGAACGTCGCTGGCGGGCCGCCAAGCGAGCTGGACTTTCCACCATACCGGTGGTGGTGCGGGAGGTTGACGAGGTCCTGTCGCTTGAGCATGCGCTCGTCGAAAACCTCCACCGTGAGGATCTCAATCCCCTTGAGGAAGCGGCCGCGTTTCAACAGTTGATGGAAGACTTCGACCTCACGCAGGAGGTCGTAGCCCAAAAGGTCGGGAAGTCACGCTCGGCGGTGGCCAATACGCTGCGCCTGTTTCAGTTGCCCCCGTCGATCCAGCGCCTCGTGGCTGAGAATCAGTTGGCGGCGGGGCACGCGAAGGCACTCCTCGGCACTCCGGACCGGTTGTATCAGGAGGTGTTGGCCAAGCGGATTGTGGCCGAGGGCCTCTCTGTCCGGCAGGCCGAGGACGCCGTCCGGGCTCATAACGATCCCGGGCAGGCTTCCTCCGAGGGAGACTCGCCGAGTCGGCGAACGCCGGTGGCCAAGCGACTGCGGGCTCCCGGTCTGCTCGAACTGGAGGAGTTGTTGGCTCGCCATCTGGCTACGCGGGTGAGCGTCACGATGGCCGGCGCTGATGGGAAGGGCAAGGTGATCATCGAGTTCGGTGGCCTGGAGGACCTCGAGCGCATCTACCGGTCGATTACCGAGGGCCCTGCACTGGGCTGAAGTCGTTCGGTCGGGCGCAGGACCCTCAACCTCCGCGAGAGAGTCGTGACGGCAACCCGGGTGGTGTGGGTTGGCCCAGTGCTGTATTCCCGGAGGTTGCCGCACGATTGACTGAAGGTAAACAAACCCTGAACAACAGCTCTAGTTCAACCGGAGGTAGAGATTGTCCACAACCTGTGGGGAAGGTTGTGGAGAACGTTAGGCGAGGAGATCCTGTAACTCTTCGAGCAGCTGACCCTTGCCCTTGGCTCCAACCATGCGCTTCACCGGCTGGCCGTCTTGAAACACGATGAGGGTGGGGATGCTCATGACCTCAAAGCGACGGGCGATCTCGGGGTTGTCGTCCACGTTCAACTTGGCGATCCTGAGTTTGCCGACCTGCTCCGCGGCAATTTCGTCGAGGATGGGGGCAATCGTTTTGCAGGGTCCGCACCATTCCGCCCAAAAGTCGACGAGCACAGGTTCCGCCGATCCAGCGATCTCCTCATCGAAGTTGGTATCGGTGAGTGAGGTGGTCATGGAATCCTCCGCAGGTAGGTGGCCCAAGGGGATGGGACATGGTCTCTAACACTCGTTGAAGGCCCGACATTCCCAGGCCCGACCAGTATCGAACACATGTTCGCTTAGTGGTGCCGTTGCCACCACGACGGGTCTTAGCCGTGCTGGGCCTCGAGCCAGCGTTCGGCATCGATGGCGGCTTGGCATCCAGACCCGGCCGCCGTGATGGCCTGGCGGTAGGTGTGGTCTTGCACATCGCCACAGGCGAACACGCCGGCCACGTTGGTAGTGGAGGCACCGCCCCAGCGGCCGGTGATGAGGTACCCGTTGTCTTCGAGGTCGAGTTGGCCCTTCAGGAGATCGGTGTTGGGACGATGCCCGATCGCCACGAAGAGTCCCGTCGCCGCCAAGGTGGTGGTCTCCGCGGTCTGTACGTCTTGCACGACGATGTGCTCCAGGCGGGTCTCGCCCACGATCTCGGTGACCACGCTGTTCCAGCGGATCTCAATCTTGGGGTTGTGGGCCACTCGGTCCTGCATGATCTTGCTGGCCCGAAGCTGATCGCGCCGGACGATGAGCGTGACCTTGCTGGCGAACTTTGTGAGGAACGTGGCTTCTTCGATGGCGGAGTCGCCACCGCCCACCACCGCTATTTCATGATCGCGGAAGAAGAAGCCATCACAGGTGGCGCAGGTGGATACCCCGTGGCCCAAGAGTCGAGACTCACCGGGCAACCCCAGCATGAGGGATTGCGCTCCCGTCGACACGATGACGGAGTGGGCCCGGTAGGTGGGCTCGCTGGCGTCGGCGGATCCCACCCACACCCCGTAGGGCGCAGCCGAGAAATCCACCCGGCTCACTTTTTCGGTGCGGATGTCGGCCCCGAAGCGAAGCGCCTGGGCCCTGAATCGGGCCATTAGCTCCGGGCCCATGATGCCGTCGGGGAAGCCGGGGAAGTTCTCCACGTCGGTGGTGAGCATCAATTGTCCACCGGGTTGGTCGGAGGTGGAGGACACTTCGCCTTCAAGGACCAAGGGGACCAGATTGGCCCGAGCGGCGTAGACAGCCGCAGTGAGTCCGGCGGGGCCAGAGCCGATGATGATCACGTCGTGAAGGGAGGGGGTGGCCATAGGGGTGGGTCAACCGGTCGAGCGGGCCGATTGTTCCATTTCTAGGGAAGGGGACGGCTCGCTCGCCGGATTAGCCAGAGCCCCGGAATGACGAACAGCATCGCGACAATCCCGTGGGCCAACCACACGCGCGGCTCTCCTGTGGCGCTCTGAGGGAGATAGGCAACGAGGAAACGCACGGTGGCAATAGAGAGGAACAGCACCACCAGCGTGCCGGCAAACACCGCAAACATGGCGAGCACTAGCCCCCGAGCGATGGTGATGGCTCTTCCGGTGGTGTTGTCCCGGACAAGTCTGACCATCCGTTCGATTTGATCGGCGGCTTGGGCGGGCCAATCGGTGCCGACGGGGTCGCGGCCGTCCGGGTGACTCGTGGGCGGGGCGATGCGGCCCATTCCCTGGGGGGCTTCTGGTCGGGCCATGGGGTGATCCTAGATGACCCTTACCCCCGGTGTTGCTACTCGAAGGGCGCGACACGCCGGTGGCGTGCCTTAGCGGTTCTGCACCCGCACCGTGCTGCAGTCGCCCCCGGCAATGCGCACGTCCTCGGCCCAGGCGACCACAGCAACCTCCTGCTCGGCCACGACGGCGGTGGCCGCCAGTTGAGCGACCGCCCCGGGGGGAAGGCCGCTGAGGAGCTCGTCGATACAGGAGGTGGGATCCGACAACGATGCGTACCAGGGCACCGAAGTGCTCGGGAGTGCGAGGGTGTCAACGGCCTCACCAACGGCGGCGTCGGTCGGGAAGGTTCCGAGGTCCGGGAGGGGAAGGGCCACGGTGGTGGGATCCGACGACGGGCTGGCGACCGGAGGGGTGGTTGTCGGATCCGGGGGGGTAGGGGCGGGGGCGGTGGTGGCAGAGGATTCCGGTGAGGATTCCGGTGAGGATTCCGGGGCTGGTCCCGACAGGGCGCGGTCCGTGGTCGGTGGTGAGGCGATTTCGGGGGCGGCGGTTTGGCTCGTGTCGCTCGTCGAGGGAAGGAGTGAAGCCACCATGGGTACAACGGCGACAAGGATGGCAACGGCGGCCGCCACACCCACCACCCGCCACACGATGGGGGTGCGCCCCCATGCTCGGCTCGTCACCGGAGTGACGTCCGGGGTGGGGTTGGCCTCTTCGTCGTAGGCGGCGAGCGCCGCGGCGATGGCTCCTTCGCGGTCCTGGCGTGGGTGGGGCGGCGGGGTGGCCATCACTTGGCGGATTCTCCTCATCGCCGCCATGCGAGCCTGGATTTCGGGGTCGGCATCCACCCGCACCGCTTCCTCAGCAGTGCTAACGCCATCAAGGTGGGCTGAGGCGAGTTCGTCGAGGGGTTGGTGGTCGGTCATGGTGAAGTTTCCGGGGGTTGGTCTGAGATAGGACGTTCGCCAGCGGGTAGTTGGTTCCGGGGATCGAGTAGGCCCGCCAATTGGGCCCGACCACGGGCGATGCGGGAGCGAACGGTGCCCGGCGGTATCTCGAGGCGCTCGGCGATTTCGGCGTAGTCGAAGCCCCAGAGATCCCGAAGAACCACCGGTAGGCGAAATTCCTCGGACATTTGGTCCAGCGCGGTGTCGATGGCCAGTCGATCGGGGACCATGTCGATCTCTGCGCTCGGGAGGCCAGTGGCGTCGGCGGCCTTCGACTCGCGAACGTCCTCGGTCAGGCCGACCCTGGGCCGCCGTTTCAGGCGTCGAAGTTCATCGAGGCAGGCGTTGGTGGTTACTCGATAGGCCCAGGTGGAGAAGGAGGCACGACCGTCGAAGAGGCGGATGCCTCGACTGATGGCGATCAGGGCTTCCTGGCTGGCGTCGTGGGCATCAGCGTCGTTTTTCGTTAGTCGCCAGCAGAGCGCGTACACGCGGTCGTAGTGCCGACGAAGGAGTATGTCCAGGGCGTGGCGATCCCCGGCTTGGGCGGCGCACACCAGCGCAGAGTCGTCGAGGTTCGCGGCGATATGCGCAGGTTACGCAGGCACGCCACGCAGGGAGGCGGTTTCGATAGTCACCCGGGGCTCGGGAGTGCCATCGCCGCGATCGGTGATCCATACGAGGACGGCTTGGCCCGTCGTCTTTTTGAGGTCGATGGTGGTGGTGCCGGCCGCAATGCCGCCCATGGTGGCCACGGGGTTCCCCCATCCCTCGAACGACCCAGGGTCGGTATCGGCAACGTAGAAGCTGGCCGACCATCCATTGGTGGGGCTCGTCAGGGTGAGGTCGTCAAGTTGACTCAGCTCCGCACCCGTCAGTACGAGACCCACCCCGTCCTTGAGGGCGGTGATGTCGCGGTTGTCGTACCGCTCGGTACTCCAGGTCGTAGCCGGATCTAGGTCGATCACGCTGGCGGCGTCCTCATCGTTTTCCTGGCTGTCTCCCGACGGGTCGAAGGCCTTGGCGGTGCTGATGGCGATGGTGCCGGAGGTCCCCTCCGAGGGTCCGGTGATGGCCTCGCGCACGCTGCCCAAGACATTCCCGGCCCCGCTGCGTTGGAGCAGGGCTCCGGCCACGCCGAGGCTCACGGCGAGGATCACCAGCATGAGGGTGGGGACCAGCCAGCTCCGTTCGGTTTCTCGGAAGGTGCTCCGGGGTTGGGAGGCTGCAGTGACGGGGGGAGTGTCGGGGACGGGCTGCGCGGCGGCCGCTGGCGCCGCAGTAAGGGTGGTCATGGTGAGGTCAGTTTCGAGGTCGGGGGTGGCGCCTGCCGCCAGGAGGGCGGCCCGCAGGTCGCTGGCCGATGGGTAGCGCTGCTGGGGGACGCGAGCCATGGCCCGTCCTACGATTTCCTCCAGCACCTTGGGGACGCTTGGGCGTACCTGACGAGGTCGCAATGGATCACGCTGAAGACGAGCCAGGGCGGTGGCCGTGTCGTTGTCAGCCACGAAGGGCGGACGTCCGCAGAGCATTTCGTACAGCACGATGCCGAGGCTGTAGATGTCGGTGCGAGCATCGACGGGTTTCCCCTCCACCTGTTCCGGAGACAGGTATTTGGCGGTCCCCACCATCAAGCCGGGTTGGGTGAGGTCCGCCTCCGAGAGAGCCTTGGCGATCCCAAAGTCGGCCACTTTCACGCGCCCATTTCGGCACAAGAGGATGTTGGCCGGTTTGATGTCGCGGTGGATGAGCCCCGCCCGATGGGCGGCGTCGAGAGCCTCGGCTACTTGGGCTGCGAGACTGGCCGCCTGCCAGGGGTCGACGGGCGTGCGGTCGTCGAGTCGTTGCCGCAGCGTCTGGCCGGTGACGAGTTCCATCACGATGGCCTCGGTGCCGTTGTCTGAGCAGGTGTCGTAGATCGCCACGATGCCGGGATGGGCGAGCCGGGCCGCAGCCACGGCCTCCTGCCGGAACCGGGTGACAAAGGATGCATCGGCAGCCAGATGGGGATGCAACAGTTTCAGGGCCACCTGGCGCCGCAGTACTTCGTCGTTGCCGCGCCACACCTGGGCCATTCCCCCCGTCGCCAACAGTTCCCCGAGTTGGTAGCGGCCCGCCAGCACTCGGCCGGGGACAACCGCGATGGGGGGTGACGGAAGGGGGGTGACGGGAAGACCGTGGGGCGGGGTTGGGCTTGACACTGCCGATGGAGGATACCGCTGGGAGGGTGGCGGAGGAGATCGCTGGCGGCGGGACGCGGGTTAGGCCGACGCCACCCAGGTGACGCCCATGACGCGCGGTCCGCCGTGGGTGCCGATCACCGGTCCGATGTGTCCGGTGCGGATCGACTCGCGCGGGTAGATGTCGGCGAGAAGTTCCAACATCTCCTCGATCTCCGCCGCCGGGGCCAAGCCATGGGTAACGCAGAGATGTTCAATGGCGCCGGCCTCAGCCACCTTGTCTCGCAGCGCCACAAGCGCCTTCTTGCGGGTACGAGCTTTCCCAGCCTCTTCCACCTCCCCGCTGGAGATATCCAGAATCGGTTTGATCGACAGCAGAGAGCCAAGGAGCGCTTGGGCACCCCCGATTCGGCCGCCCTTCTTGAGGTTTTCGAGGGTGTCGAGGGCTCCCACCACGTGCGTGCGGGTGGCGAGGTTCTCGGCCAGCGCCACCACCTCGGAGGCTGATGCCCCGGCGGCGGCCGCCTGGGCGGCGAGCACTACTTGTGTGCCGAGACCAGAGGTAATGGAGCGGGAATCGACTACCCGGACGTCGAGGTCGCCGTCGATGGCCCGGGCGGCGTTCTGGGCCGACTGCATGGTGGCGGAAAGGCCCGAGGAGAGGTTGATGCACACCACGGCGTCGGCGCCGGCCTGCTGCTGCCGTCGGAAGGCAGCCTCGAACTTGCCGGGGGAGGGCGCTGCGGTCTCGGGCAGGGTGCTCGAAGCCATGAGTTTCTCGTAGAAAGCCTCCACCGAGAGTTCGCTGCGATCTTCGTATTCCTCGTCGCCAAAGCGGATCGAGAGGGGCACCACCTCCACCCCATGGGTTTCGACTTCCTCGTCGGTGAGATCGGAACTGCTGTCGGTCACGATACGAACGGGCATGGGAGAAACGCTCCTGAGGCGCTGGATGAGCGAGGTCGTCCAGAACCTACTGCCCGGCGGTGGTGGGAGGCTTCGTGCGATGCGATGGGTGGTCAGGGGTGGCGATGAGGCGTCCGCTGCGACGGGCGCGCCGCCAGTGCCGGGCCCACCAGATCATGAGAAATAACCCGGCACCGATGGACAAAACGATGCCGGCTCCCGCCACGGCGGTGGAACGCACCGTGTAGCGGGACACCACGAGTTGGCGCTGACCGTCGGGGGAGGTGACTTCGATGTTGAGGGGGAATGCCCCCGACGCCCGAGCCACTACGGGAATGTCGAGGCGGGTGGAGGTTTCAACCAAAGTGAGGGGGATGGTCGTTCCCTCGGGGAAGGCAAGTTTGGGGCTACGCAGGCGGATAACGACGTTCATGGGGACCCCCGAGTCATTGCGGAGGGTGAGGGGGATAGTGCCTTTGCGGTCGGTGAGGGTGAGTACGAATCGTTCGGGTCCGGTGATTCCCGCCACGAGGTCGTTGATCGTGCTGACCACGCCGTCGGCCACCTCTTGGCGGTCCACGCGAGAGAGGTCGGCGGCGGTGGCGAGGAGAAACCGTCGGTCGGCGTCCTCCGCAAGGGGGCTGGTGACTCCAACTAGGCCACCGAAGGTCTCCACGATGGATCGGTCGGCCTTGATGTCCCTGGCTTCGGAGGGGGCGATGCGGTTGAGGCTGGTCGGGGTGAGGGAACGGGACACGGGGTTCCGGCGGGCGTCTCGGAGGGGGGTAACCGTGTCAAACAGGTCGGCGAGGCTCACGGTTGAGAACACGCCCCCGGCATCGAGTCCGGTGAGGATGGTTCGAACCGTGTCGGGGTTGACCGTCGTGTCCAACGGGAGGACTGCTCCGCGTTCCACTCCCGGTTGTTCGAACCAGAGCACGGCGAGTTCAGTGAGCACGCGATTGGCCACCAGGGCGGGGGTGCCGGGGCCTTCGAGGCGGTCGATCACAACCGGATCAAGGGCCATGGCGTCAACGGCGGAGGGGACAACCTCGGTGTCGTTTTCGGTCTCAGGGGCTGCCAACAGAAACGGCTGGGCCGGCGAGAGGTTGACGAGGTTGTCCGGGAGTGGCGCAACCTGAGCGTCGCTGACCACGGCGTGGCGGGCGCCGAGGCCAGGCAGGGCCGATAGCCCATCGGCACCCAGGTCCGGACCAGCCAGCCAGGTGGTTTCGGTGGGGGGTCTCTCGAAGGTGTCGGTGAGTACGAGGTCGCCGCGTTCTATCTGACGAAGGAGTTCGTACTGGAGTTCCGCCGCCACAAGCGCATCAAGGGAGATGTTCACGTAGGGCCGCTGGAGTAGCGGGCGCCCCGCTGCCGCTTTTTTCAGGCCGGTGAGCAGGTTCGCCGCCGGTTTGCCCAGGGCCGCGAGACTGTCGATCGTTTGGGGGGTGACCGCCAGGGAGACAACGGTGTTATCGACCGATCCCAGGGCGGTCACTAATCCGGCGATGGCGTCAAGGTCGCCCGTGTCGATGGCGGCGGTGATGCCGTCGGTGGCGACCGGCGGCGCGGCGAGCTGGGCTACGACCGCGACGCGTAGCGGAGTGGCCTCGTCTGCGGGCGGCACGATCATGTGGGTGACGAGGCTGGTCAGTTCTGTGCCGCTTGCGTTCTTGGCGCTGATCTCCAGGGGGTAGACGCCGCTGGTGGTCAGCGCAACTCCACCGGTGCTCGGGTCCAGGGAGATAGCGAAGCGCCGGGTGCCGTCGGCGGCCTCCGGCAGGGTGGCGAGTGGCGTAACGATCGTGACCAGTTGGCTCCGAAGGCCGTTGCCGTCGATGGTGGTAGCCAGTTCGGAGCGGGACCGCACCCGCTGATGGATCGACAGGGTGACGCTGCCGTCGGTGGGGACGCCGGGAAGGCGGAGTTGCACCGAGAACTCGGAGCCCGGGGTGGCCAAGGGCGTTTGGGCGACGAGCTCGATAGAGGCGTCGGCTTGGCGGGGCGCGGCGTCGGCTTCGCGTAGTGCGGTTGGACCAGCCAGGACCGTGGTGAGCACCACGAGCGCGCCGAAGGCCCGGCGGGTCATTGCGCGGGCCCGTCGAGGGAGCGACGCAGCACGGCGAGTCCGTCGGGCTGCATACGAAACCCCAGACTTTCGTAGAGCGCCAACGCCGAGCCGTTGCCTTCCTGGGTGTTGACGATGATTTCCCTGGCCCCCCATCGCCGGAGCCAGCGAAGCCCATCGGCGACCAGCGCGCTGCCAATGCCCTGCCGGTGCGCCTCGGGGTCCACGGCGAGCCGCTGGAGATAGCCCCGGGATCCTGCCCGGCCGGTGATGGCATAGCCCACGATGGTGCCCTCATTGCCGCGGGTTAGGGCCACCGCCAGCCGGGCTGAGGGGGTGGCGGCAATGGCATCGGTGAGGCCGGAGTCGTCGAGGCGCCAGAAGGGGGGGAATGACGCCGCGTCAATGGCGAGGACGGCCGGCCGCTCGGCTGGTCGTGTTCGGCGAAGTTCCACGTTGGACACGCGCGGACGGGGGATGTCGTAGAGGGTGCGCTTGAGGAGGTGGAGGCGTTCGAGCACGCTGAACCCCGACTGCAGAAAGGGGATTTGGTCAACGCTGGTCAGGGCGGCGGTGATGGCGGTGTTGTATCCCGCACCGGGCAACTCGCTCAGGCACTGTTCGATGACGGCGAGTGAAGGGCGACCGCGCGTGGGAGTGAGGTAGGCGGTAGTCACATCACCTCGCCAGGGTGTCACGCGGAGTTTGGAATTTGCTCCCGCGAGGATGCGATGCCCAGTCATACCGCCACGGTACCGGCGCGGCTCTGGTGGGTACGCTCGCTTTCGTGGCCGACGTCGTGTTCATCACCCATCCGCGCTATCTCGACCATGACAACGGTCGTGCTCATCCCGAGCGGCCGGAGCGCCTGCGGGCGGTACTTGAGGGCATCCACGAGGCCGGCTTGGGGGAGGCCCTGCGGCCGATGGGGCCCCGGCCCGCCACGCTGGACGAGTTGGAACTTGCTCACGATCCCGCGCTGGTGGCGCGCGTGGCGGCCATGGGGGCCGGGGGAGGAGGTTGGTTGGATGCCGATACGGCGATGAGCGAGCACTCCTATGAGGCCGCGATCCTGGCGGCGGGCGCAGGACTCACGGCGGTTGAGGCCCTCATGTCGGGGGCTGCCGATAGCGCGTTTTGTGCCGTGCGGCCCCCTGGTCATCACGCCACGTCGACGCGCTCCATGGGGTTTTGTCTCTTCAACAACGTGGCGGTTACCGCGGCGGCCCTGGCCGACCAGGGTGAGCGCGTGCTGGTGGTGGATTACGACGCCCATCATGGCAACGGCACCCAGGACGTGTTCTGGGCCGATCCCGACGTGGCGTACATCTCCTACCACCAGTACCCGCTTTACCCGGGCTCAGGTGCGTTGGGGGATATCGGGGGCGGGGCAGGGTGGGGGACCACGCACAATCTGCCCCTACCGGCCGGTGCCACCGGTGATGCATATCGGGCCGGCGTGGACGAGGTGATCGCCCCGTTTGCGGCCGTATTTCAACCCACCTGGTTGCTTATCTCGGCTGGGTTCGACGCCCACCGGGCGGATCCCATCACCGATCTTGGCCTCTCGGCAGGCGACTACGCCGACCTCACGGCGGCCCTGTTGACCCTTGTGCCGCCGGGTCGTCGGATCGTGTTCTTGGAGGGCGGCTACGACCTAGAGGCCCTTCGCCTGTCGGCCGCCGCGTGCGTGGCGGCTATGGCCGGTGAGCGTCTGGTGCCCGAACCGCCTACCAGTGGGGGGCCGGGGCGCGAGGTGGTGGCTCAGGCGAGCCGCATCCAAGCCGAGTGCACGCCCTCGCTCTGAGGGCTTGCCGGCGGTCTGGGCCCGAGGGTGGTTGGGCCGCCACCGAAGGGGGGGTTTAGAAGGCGCGGTGATCTGCCGATGAAGTCCCTATGACGCTGTTGGAAGAAATGTTGTCGCACCTGAGTGAAGTCCAGGGATCGGACCTCCATCTGAAGCCCCGATCTGTTCCGCACGTGCGGGTGGACGGCGAGTTACGGCTCGCGCCGTTCGAGGCCCTCGAGCCTGGTGTGGTGGAAGCCCTCGCGGCCGAGGTTTTCGACGCGGATCGCCTGGAGGAACTCGCTGAGCGCGGTGAGGTTAGCGGCGCCCTCGGCCTGCCGGGCATTGGTCGCTTTCGGGTGTCAGTGCATCGCCAGCGGGGATCGTTGGCGATGGTGTTGAGGCAGGTACCCCCGGAGGTGCCGGATCTTGATGCGTTGGGCCTCTCGCCCCAGTTGGATCGATTCGCCGAGGAGGCCTCAGGTCTCGTGCTCATCAGCGGCGCGCCGGGCTCGGGCAAGTCCACCACGGTGGCCGCGTTGGTGGATCGCATCAACCGTCATCGGTCATGCCACATCCTCACGATCGAGGATCCGATTGAGGCCCTCCACGCCGATATCGAAGCCATCGTGACCCAACGTGAGATTGGTAGCGATACCACCAGTTATGCCGCTGCCGTGCGCAGTGGACTACGCCAGGACGCCGATGTGATGTTCGTGGGCGAGGTCAACGATGTCGAGACGGCGCGGGCGGTGCTCTTGGCGGCGCAGGTGGGGCATCTTGTGATTTCCACGATGCAGGCCGCCAACATCTCGGACACGTTGGTTCGCTTTATTGATTTGTTCCCCGTTTCCGAGCAAGCCAGCGCTCGGGAGGTGCTGGTGGGAGTCGTTCGGGGCGTCGTGAGCCAGCGACTACTGGAGCGGGCTGATGGTAAGGGTCGGATTCCGGCGTTGGAGATTTTGGTGGGCACCTCCCGGGTGGTCGATTGCATCTCTGATCCGCTGCTTCTTCACAACCTCGACAGGGTGCTGGCGGACGGGCGGTATCACGGCATGCAGACGTTGGATCAAGCGTTGCTGGAGTTGACACGCGATGGGATGGTCAGCCTCGGTGATGCCTTGGCCGCGTCCTTGAACCCTGAGGGGCTGCGTATCTCACTGAGCGAATCGGGGGTCGGCGCCTCGCTCTGAGGGGGCCTTGGTCATATCGGTTCGGAAGACGCAGGGCTCTGCGCCTACCCTCCTCACCCGTGATCCCTGAGCGCTTCGCCCTAATTTTCGATGGTGTGGGTCCGCTGGCCCACCGATTCGAGGAGGCGGGGTACCGGATCTACCTCGTGGGTGGAATTGTGCGTGATCTGGTGCTCGGTCGCCCGCTCAGTGAGAGGGCCGATATGGACCTCACCACCAACGCCCGACCGGAGATCACCGCCGAACTCGTGCGGGGGTGGGCCGATGCGGTGTGGGATCAGGGGGCCCGCTTCGGGACGATTGGTGTGAAAAAGGGCGACACGATCTTTGAGATCACGACGCACCGTTCCGAGGCCTACTCGCCCCACTCCCGCAATCCCGATGTTTCCTTCGGCGATGACGTTGAGGTGGATCTTTCACGGCGTGATTTCACCGTGAACGCCATGGCCCTGCGCGTCACGGGAACCAGCGACGAGACATCGGAACTGATCGATCCGTTCGGTGGAGCCGCAGACCTCGCGACGAGCATCTTGCGCACGCCGTTGGCACCGGAAATTTCCTTCGCCGACGACCCGCTGCGGATGTTGCGAGCGGCCCGCTTTGTGGCGGGGTACGGCCTCGCCCCGGTGCCGGAGTTGGTGGCGGCAGTGCAAGCCTTGGCGGGCCGCTTGGAGATCGTGTCGGCCGAGCGGGTGCGGGACGAACTGAGCAAACTCCTGGTGGTGAACGAGCCGAGTCTGGGCCTGTGGTTTCTGGTCGACAACGGACTGGCCGACATTGTCCTGCCCGAGCTTCCCGCCATGCAGGTGGAGCAGGATCCGATCCACCGCCACAAGGATGTGTTGGCCCACACGGTGGCGGTGGTGGCCAAGACTCAACCCGAACTCGTGGTGCGCCTGGCCGCCTTGCTGCACGATGTGGGAAAGCCGAAAACCCGGATGATCGGACCGCGGGGGGTGTCGTTTCATCACCATGAGGTGGTGGGGGCACGGATGGCCCGTAACCGGATGCGGGCGCTGCGGTACCCGAATCACATCGTCGAGGCGGTCACCCAACTCGTCTACCTTCACCTCCGCTTTCATGGGTATGGCGACGATCTTTGGACAGATTCGGCCGTGCGGCGGTACGTCCGTGATGCTGGCGATCTCCTGGATCAGCTCAATGAGCTCACTCGTTGTGACTGCACGACGCGCAATGAGCGGAAGGCCCAGATGCTCTCGGCCCGCATGGATGCCCTTGAAGTTCGCATTGCGGAGCTTCGGGAGCAGGAGGCACTCGAAGCCATCCGTCCTGATCTTGATGGTCAGGCCGTGATGGCTCACCTCGGGATTCCCCCGGGCCGCGAGGTCGGGCAGGCGTTGGCGATGCTGCTCGAACTCCGGCTTGATTCGGGCCCCCTCAGCGAGGTCGAGGCGCTGCGGTGCCTCGATGAGTGGTGGGCGGATCGAGCATCGCCGTCGGATTGATCCGATGGCGATGCTCGGCGGGGAGTGGGCGATTACATCCCTTGTTTGAGTGCTCGGACGATGAGGGTGGCGGGGACGAAGCGCATGTGTTCGTGCCAATGCTCGCTGCGCTGGGCCATCGCGATGGGCTCGGGCTCCAGCACGGTGTCCACCCGGAAGTTGGCTCGGCCGAGCGCGGTGAAGAGGTGGTGGATCGTGCGGGGTACCTGGCCGTCGATCGTGGTGGGATCCCAGTAGGTGCGCCGGACTTGGCACTCGGGGTTGTTGGTGTCCACCATGGCGAACGCGGGGTGAGGCAGGGAAAATACGAGCGGGTGTCCGGGGCGCAACACGCGGTCCACCTGCCGGAATACGCGATCGATGTCCTGCACTGGGGCCAGCCCGTGTACGGAAAGAACGGCATCGACGGTGTCGGCTCGTATGAAGGCCAGTTCGGCGAGGGGAGTGTGGTGGATCTCCACCTTGAATCCCTCGCGTTCGCAGGCGGCGCGGGCCTCGGCCACTTGATCCGACGATTCGTCGATGGCGATGACCTTGGCCCCCTGGCGGGCGAGGGCAATGGTGTTGTGTCCGGCGCCGCATCCAAGATCGAGGATGCGCGTGCCCTCGACCGTGCCGAGGAGTTTGAGCGCATCTTCCTGGGCTATGTCAGGCCCATAGGTCACTACGTCAGTGGGCAGGTGGCGACCGGCCGGAGTGGTGGCGGTAAAGCGTTGATGCATCGCTGCAGTCTGCCCGGACGCGCCCCACGGTGCTTGTCTGATCTCGCGGTGCACCGCGGGTTCGTGCGTTACAGCAGGTCGGTTTCGTTGTGGGCGTAGGCCTCCACGAGGCGGTGGGCGTCCTCGTCTCGGTACTGCTTCAGCGGGCTCTTCATGAAGTAGGCGCTGGGGCCTTCGAGGGGGCCGCCCATGCCGCGGTCGAGCCCGATCTTGGCGCAGCGCACTGCATCGATGATCACGCCCGCGGAGTTCGGTGAGTCGTGCACTTCAAGTTTGAGCTCGATGGTGAGCGGCACGTCACCGAAGTTGCGGCCTTCGAGGCGGATGAGGGCCCACTTTCGATCTTCGAGCCACGGGACGTGGTCGGACGGTCCGATGTGTACGTCGCGATCGCTGATGCCCTGGTCGATCTGGCTTGTGACGGACTGTGTTTTGGAGATCTTCTTGGACTTGAGACGCTTGCGCTCCAGCATGTTCATGAAGTCCATGTTGCCGCCGAAGTTCAGTTGGTACGTGTGGTCGATCGTGGTGCCGCGGTCCTCGAAGAGGCGGGCGAGGGTGCGGTGCACGATGGTGGCGCCGACCTGGCTCTTGATGTCGTCGCCAACAATGGGGAGTCCGGCGGCCCGGAACTTCTCGGCCCACACGGGGTCGGAGGCGATGAACACGGGGATGGCGTTTACAAAGGCCACGCCCGCATCGAGGCAGGCCTGGGCGTAATACCGCTGGGCTTCCTCGGATCCCACCGGCAGGTACGACACCAGCACGTCGGTCTTTGTGTCGCGCAGGATCTGGGCCACGTCGACGGGTTCGGCGGGGCTTTCCTCGGCTACCTGGTGGTAGAACTCGCCGAAGCCGTCGAAGGTGGGGCCACGCATAACCTCAACGCCGAGGTTGGGGACCTCGGCGAAGATGACCGTGTTGTTGATTTCGGCCAGCAGAGCCTTGGAGGCGTCGAGGCCCACTTTTTCGGCGTCGACGTCGAAGGCGGCGACGAGTTTGATGTTGCGGATGTGGTAGCCCCCGAGCACCACGTGCATGAGCCCGGGAACGCGGTCGGCTGGATCAGCGTCTTGGTAATAGGTGAGTCCCTGTACGAGCGAACTGGCGCAGTTGCCCATGCCAGCGATGGCGAGCCGGATGTCGTTCATGAGTATTCCTCCGTGGATTGCATGGTTGGGGTGCGTTCAATGTCGATGAGGCGATCGAGCCAGGCGAGGTCGTTGGCGAGGTGGTCGGCGTCGCGCTCTTGGAGAGCGCCGAGGTAGCGGTCGTGGCGCCGACTGGCGGCCCGGCGGCTGAGGGCATCGCGTCGGCCGAGTAGTTCGGTGCGCCGACGTTCGAAGAGTTCGAGGCGAGGGCTGGGATCGAGATGCCGGGCGAAGGCCACCCGCAGAGTGAAGGCTCGGTCGTCGCTTAGGTCGGGATTGGTCATGAGCTCGACGAGTCGTCCTCGGCCCGCCTCGGTGATGCCGTAGACCTTCTTGCCGCGTCCGCCGACCTTCGCAATGCTGCTCTCGCGTACCCGGGCTTTGAAGGCGGAAAGTTCGCCGGCGAGGGAACCGGTCATCGGCGTGATGGGTACGGCGATGGGTTGTTCCACGGCTCTCACATGGCCTTGAGCTTCGAGGCGAGCGAGGGCGGGGTAGAGCGATCCGAAGCTGATCGAGGCGCGGCCCGACAGCAGTTCGCCCAGCCGTTTCTTGAGTTCGTAGCCGTGGAGGTCCTGCTCGGTGAGCAGGCCGAGGATGGCGAGGTCAATCATAGGAGAGGAGGCATCAACAGTACATCAGGATGACGTATCGAATCGATGTAACGAACACTATCTAGCAGTGGCGGCGATTCGTCAACCCCGTATGGCACACCCCCGGGGTGCCGGGTAAATCCCGATGCACTGGCCTAGCCTCCGAGGGTGACCTTTCGGCCTGAATCGATCCGTGGGAACGGGCTGCAGGCACCGGGTGGCGTGATCGACTACCGACTGGCCCGTATGGGTGCCGTCTCGGAGTACAAGAAAGGCCGCGTCGCCAAGCACGAGGTGTGCGACGCCCATCCTGAGCTCAAGCGGGCCGCGCAGTCCGCCAGCGAACCCACCGCCATGGAGTGCCCGATCTGTGAAGAGGACAGGATTGTGTTGGTCACCTATGCCTTCGGGGCGGGGCTCCCGGCGTCGGGACGCTGCATCACGCTGAAGGGTGAGTTAGCCAAACTCACCAAGGGACGCCGCCAGGTGGCCTGCTACGTGGTCGAGGTGTGCCCGTCGTGCTCCTGGAACCATCTGGCTAAGACCTTCGTGCTCGGCGACACCTGAGCCGTCGGCCCGACGCTCTCTCGCCATGACGCTCCGCCGCTCGCCCCCTCCGCCCGCCAGGGCTTCGAAGCGTCCATCCAAGCCGTCCGGCCGTCGCAGCATGTTGTGGCGCCACCGGCGCGGCCTCTTCGTCGTCGGCGTCCTTCTTACGGCGGTTGTCGGAGGAGTAGCGGCGGTCGTGCTCAACATTCCCCTGCCGCCGTCGGATCCGCTCCTTCAGACGTCGTTCATGTGCAGCGCCGCGGTAACCGAGGAGTGCGGCCCGGACAATGCCATGGCCGCCTTTAGTGCCCAGGAGGATCGCATCAATGTGCCCTTCGAGGAACTCCCTGTACCGCTCACCGAAGCGGTGTTAGCTACCGAGGATCGCGGTTTCTACCGCCACAACGGCGTCGATCTTGCCAGCATCGGTCGAGCCCTCTACCAGGACATTCGCAATGCCGGGGTCACCCAGGGCGGGTCCACGATCACCCAGCAGTACGTGAAGAACGTCTACCTCACATCCGAACGCAGCATTGTTCGTAAGGTCAGCGAGGCCGCCCTGGCGGTGAAGGTCGAGCGAGAACTCAGCAAGGACGAGATTCTCGAGAGGTACCTCAACACGGTGTATTTCGGGCGCGGCGCCTACGGGGTAGGGGCGGCGGCGCGGGCCTATTACGGCAAGGACGTGCGGGATGTCGGGGTACTGGAAGCGTCCTTTTTGGCGGGCCTGATCCGGTCGCCAACTTCGGCCGATCCATTGATCGAGCCGGAAGAAGCGACGCGCCGACGAGGCACCGTGCTCAACGCCATGGTTGAGGAGGGCTACATCACCGCTAACGACGGGGCGGTCACCGCCGCGACGCCCATCGCCACCGGCATCGTGGCGCCACGGGACCGCGCTGGTCTTGGGCCGGTAGTGGGCGCAGAGGTGGGGTCGCTGTACTTCGTGGAGGCCGTGCGTCGGCAAGTGGCCGATCAGTATGGCGAGGAGACCCTCTACGGCGGAGGCCTGCGGATCTACACGACGATCGATCTCGACATGCAAGCCGCCGCATGGGACGCGGTGGTGTCCACGCTGGATGAGCCGGGGGATCCCGCGGCGGCCCTGGTGGCGCTCGACGATCACGGGTCGGTCAAAGCCATGGTCGGTGGTCGGGATTTCGCGACGAGTCAGGTGAACCTGGCGCTCGGCGCACAGGGGGGAGGCTCGGGCCGCGGGGCCGGCTCATCGTTCAAGCCTTTTGTGCTGGCCGAGGCGATTCGCGAGGGCATCTCGCTCAAAGCGACCTACCAGGCCCCT
This sequence comes from Acidimicrobiia bacterium, assembly GCA_009694375.1. Lineage (NCBI taxonomy): Bacteria > Bacillati > Actinomycetota > Acidimicrobiia > Acidimicrobiia bacterium. The sequence goes on along the minus strand of SHVB01000016.1, from coordinate 8,951 downwards.
GGGCAGATGACGTTCCCGAAGGCCAACGCCGGACAGGACTGGCGGGTACGTAACTACGGCAAGACCGAGCAAGGCACCCTCAACCTGATCGATGCCACTCGGGTCTCCTCCAACACCGTCTTTGCCCAAGTGATGCTGCAGGTTGGGTCTGTCGACGTGGTCAAGATGGCCAACAGTTTGGGGGTCAGTGCCACCCTCCCGGAGGTGCCATCGATTGTGCTCGGCACCGGTGAGGTCTCCCCGCTCGACATGGCGGCGGGCTATAGCACCTTCGCCAACCGGGGTATCCGTAATGAACCGTTCCTGATTGCCCGGATTGAGCAGGTGGATGAGGACGGTCTGACCGTGATCGATCAGGCCAGTCCCAGCGGTCGGCGCGTGCTCACTGAAGAGGAGGCGGATTTGGTTACCTACTGCCTGCGCGGGGTGGTAGAGGGAGGAACGGGCCAGTCGGCCGCGTTCGGAAAGCCAGCGGCCGGCAAGACTGGCACGACGCAGGACAATAAAGACGCTTGGTTCGTGGGCTACACACCGAAACTCACGGCCGCCGTCTGGCTCGGGTTCCCCGATGCCGGGCCTGATGGTGAGGTCCCTGCGATGAATAACATCCACGGCCTTGCCGGGGTGACCGGTGGCTCGTTACCGGCAGAGATCTGGCGGAAGTTCATGGAACGCGTGACGGAGGGTACCGACACAGGGACGTTCCGCTCGCCCGAGACCTTCCCCGGCGACGTCGACGGTGGCGATGCCGAGGGACCGGTTACGTCGCTGGAGCCTTCCCCGTCGTCGAGCAGCACCTCGGTTCAGGAATTGCCGACCTCCTCCACCTCCACCTCCACCTCCAGCTCCACCTCCACCTCCAGCACCTCCACCTCGACCACCACCACCGTCCCGGCCACCTCGACGACCACGGTGATGCAGCCCAACTCCGCCACCCCTCGGGGTAACCGCGAGTAGTGGGTTACCGCGCTGGCGTTAGTCCAGCAGTTGGTGCGGGTAGGACGTTCGGCACGAGAAGCACCAGCGCTCCAGAGATGGCTGCAGCGCCATCGTGGGGGTTTGTTCGCCGGCCTCGGGGGTCAGGTAGATCCGGTGCAGGGCCACCACCCCCACCCCTTCATCCCCGCAACTGTCGCACTGCCCGATTGGCTCCATCTGGCGGACCCTAGCGAGGTTGTTGGCACCGGTAGCCGGTTGTGCCTACGCTATGGGTACTGCTGGCAGCCACATGGGCGCTGGACGGGATCAGGGGGTTCGTACATGCGAACGAAGTTCACGGCGCCGGGCGTGAGGGTTCGAAAGGTGGCCAGCGGGAATGAGCCGCTCGTGATGGTGACGGCCTATGACGCGCCAACGGCGCGGATGGCCGACGAAGCCGGCGTGGATCTGATCCTGGTGGGCGATTCGGTGGCCATGGTGGTGCTCGGGTACGAAGACACCCTTTCCGTGACGGTGGCCGACCTCGCCCACCACACCGCGGCGGTAGCCCGGGGACTGGCTACCTCTGCCCCCGATCGTTCTGTCGCCAAACCCTTTTTGGTGGCTGATCTGCCCTGGATGAGCTACCACACGACCACGGTGGACACCGTGAACAATGCCGCCCAACTCGTGCGCGCAGGTGCGCAGGGGGTGAAACTGGAGGGCGGTCGGAAGCGTCTGGCGATGATTGAGGCGCTACTCGATGCCGAGATCCCGGTGATGGGGCACCTGGGGCTCACACCACAGTCCATTCATGCGATGGGCGGCTTCAAGGTGCAGGGTAAGGAGCACGGGGCCGCCCAGGAACTGCTCGCCGACGCGAAGGCCCTGGCGGCGGCCGGATGTTTTGCCATTGTGCTCGAGGGTGTACCCGCCGAGGTGGCCAAGGTGATCACCGAATCGGTCGACGTACCCACCATTGGCATCGGCGCCGGTCCTGGTACCGACGGACAGGTGCTGGTATTCCACGACGTGGTGGGCATCGAGGACCGCATCCTGCCGAAGTTCGTGCGGCGCTACGGCGATCTCAAGGCCAACGCCGTGGAGGCGTTGGAGGCCTATGCGGCCGACGTGCGTTCCGGGGCGTTCCCATCGGAGGGGGAGACGTACCACCTTTGCCCTGATGTGGCCGAGACGTTGGGGCTTTACGCAACCGGCTCGGCATCGATGGCGTAGTGGCCGGTGGGCAGGCCCGGGGCATGGGAGCATGCCCGGGTGCGTTTCGAACGTAGTGAGTTGCGCGGCGGTTTGGTTCTGGCCACGGTGATCGTGTTGGTGTTGGGTATCACGTTGGCCCTGCAATGGAGTCAGACCCGCAACGCTGGCCCTGACGGTGGGGAGGTGGTCCCTCCCACGGTTGCACCAGGGTTTGTGCCGCCGGGCGACTCCGGTCGTACCGGCGTGGAGGGATTCGATGAGATTGCCATCACGGTGGAACCCGGCCGCGGCGCGCCCCCGTTGTTTTGGTGTCTGCTGGCCGCCCTCAACGCAACCCAGCGCAACCGGGGTCTTATGGAGGTCACCGACCTCGGGGGCTACGACGGCATGGTGTTCGTCTACCAAGCCGACACCACCAATCCCTTCTACATGCGAAATACACCCACTGCCTTGAGCATCGCGTGGGTGGCGGAGGACGGGCATGTCGTGAGCATCAAGGACATGGCGCCGTGTCGGGATCGGCAGGGTTGCCCCCGTTACGCCCCCGGGGGGCCCTACCGCTACGCGATCGAAACGTTCCAAGGGGATCTGCCGGACCTCGGGATCACCGAGGAGGCCACGGTGGCCGTGGGGGGTGCATGCGCGCCGGCGTAAGCCATTGTCGTCAGGAGGACTGTCTCACCACCGCCGTAAGGTCGCGAATGTGTGCTGCCGCCCTCACCACCGCTACGATCACGAGGTCATTTCGACACCCTGCCCCCACCGTGGGGGCCCCGGTGCTGCCGGGTCCACAGGGAGGATGTACGCCCATGCGGGCCTATGAGTTGATGGTCATCTTCGATTCCGGTCTCGACGACCAGGCGATCGACGATCAGGTCAAGTTGGCGGCGGCGGCGATCGCCACCCGCGGCGCGACGGTGGCCAGCACCGATCGGTGGGGCCGACGTCGCTTCGCCTATGAGATCAATCACAAGCAAGAGGGCTACTACGTCGTCTGGGAGATCACCTCCGATGGCGGCGACCTTGAGGCTCTCGAGCGATCCCTGCGTCTTGCGGACGAAGTAGTTCGCCACAAGCTTGTGCGCTTGCCCGACCGGGAGGCCGCTAGACGCGGTCTGCTCGGCGAGGTGCAGGCCGAACCGGCGACTGCCGGATAGGAGACCAATAACCATGGCACGTAACACCAACAACATCAGCGTGACCGGCAACGTCACTCGAGATCCCGAACTGCGGTTTACGCCCTCGGGTCAGGCAGTGGCGAGTTTTGGCCTGGCGGTGAACCGAAGCTGGCAGAACCGCCAGACCAAGGAGTGGGAAGAGCAGACCTCCTTCTTCGACGTCAAGTGCTGGGCCCAGCTCGGTCAGAACGTGAGCGACACGCTCGTGAAGGGCACTCGCGTGGTCGTCACGGGTCGCCTCGAGCAGCGTTCGTGGGAGACCGACCAAGGCGACAAGCGATCTGCGGTGGAGATCGTGGCCGAGGAGGTGGGCGCCAGCCTGCTCTTTGCTACCGCCGACATCACCCGTAACGAGCGCCGCGAAGGCGCCGCTCCCTCCAGCGGTGGCGAAGGCGGCGGGAGTCGTCCCGTCGAGAATGCCGCCCCCGCTGGCTATGACCCTGCTGAGGAGCCCTTCTGATGGCGAAGCCCGTTCGCACCAAAACTAAAGACAACGGTCGCCGCGTCAAGAAGAAGGTCAGTCTTCTGGTGACCGAGCGAGTGGACTACGTGGACTGGAAAGATGTGAACCTGCTCCGCCGGTTCATGTCCGACCGGGCCAAGATCCGCACCCGTCGGGTGAGTGGTAACAGCGCCCAGCAGCAGGCGGAGATCGCCCGGGCGATCAAAAATGCCCGTGAAATGGCGATCTTGCCGTACGCAAGTCGTGTTACCCAGACGCGGGGCCCCAAGCGGGACGGCGAACGGGGTGGCCGGCGCGAACGCGACCGCGACCTCCCGGCTCCCGAGACGGCGCCGCTGAGCCGCGATACCGATCCCGGTGAGGCAGTGGGTACCGACGAGTTCGCCAGTGAGGCGGAGGTTGTCGAAGGGGATCTCCTCGTGGAGACTGCCGGTACTGCGGAGGATCTGTCGTGAAACTCGTTCTCCGTGCCGATGTGGATCAGGTCGGCAAGAAAGGCGACATCGTTGAGGTGGCCAAGGGCTTTGGCCGCAATTACCTCGTTCCCAATGGCCTGGCCTTCCCGGCCACCCCGGGCGTGGAGGCTCAGGCCAGCGCGATGCGCCGGGGCCGTGATGTGCGCGACGCCAGCGACCGCGTGAAGGCCGAAGCAGTGGCGAAGTCTCTCGTGCCGCAGGTAATCACGATCCCGGCTCGATCCGGGGCGGAGGGGAAGCTCTTCGGCTCGGTTACCACCGAGCAGATTGTGGAAGCGGTCACCGCCCAGACGGGCATTGACCTCGACCGCCGCCAGTTACACCTCAGCGAACCGATCAGGTCCCTTGGCACCCACGTGGTGCCCGCCAAACTCCATGCAGATGTGGAGTTCCCGATCACCGTTGAGGTGGTTTCGTCCTAGCCTGCGGGCCGGTGGGGTACCCGACGGCCCAACGAGAGCGTGTTCGAGGCGTCTTCTGGAAAGTTATACACAGCCATATCCACAGTCTGGAGCGACACATCCCCAGGGTTTCCCCAGGGTTGTCCCTCTGGTAGCCCACAGGCCGCGTGGACCAAGGTGGAGGACCTATGGCGACCAGACCTGATGCCAACGAATCCCCCCGACCTTCCGCTCCCGCGGGCCGGGTGCCACCCCACGATTTGCAGGCCGAAGAGTCGCTGCTGGGGGCGATGATGCTCTCTACCGAGGCCATCGCCGGCGCGGCCGGGGTAGTGAATGCGTCGGATTTCTACAAGCCCGCCCACGGCCACGTATATGACGCGATTCACACGCTGTATGCTTCCGGTCAACCAGCAGATTCCGTCACCGTGTCCGACGAACTCCGGCGGGCCGGGCTGCTGGAGGCCATTGGCGGGCCGGCGGTCCTGGCCCAGATCATGTCGTCCACGCCGGCCACCACCAATGCGGCGCGCTACGCCAGGATCGTGGAGGAGTATGCCCTGTTGCGGCGCCTGATCGGGGTGGCTGGCGAGATCTCGGAATTGGGCTACTCAGTGCCCGACGATGTGGCGAAGGCCCTCGACCGCGCCGAGGCCATGGTCTACGAGGTGAATGAACGTCGGGTCACCGACAGCACGAAGCGTGTCTCCGATCTCCTATCCGACAATCTGGATCGGCTCGAGAAGTTGTACGAGCAGGGCGACACCGTCACCGGCACCCCCACGGGGTACATCGATCTAGATCAGCTCCTCTCGGGGTTGCAACCGAGTTCGTTGGTGGTGGTAGGTGCTCGTCCCGCGATGGGGAAGTGTGTGGCGTGGGATACCCCGATCGTGGATCCGCTTACCGGCGCGGTTCGCACCGCGGCCGCCTTACACCGGGTCGGCGAGCGTGGCGATGCCGTGCGGGTCATGTCGCTGGATGCGGATCACCGGTTAGCGGTTACGGCGCCGTCGGCGTTTGTGGACGATGGCCACAAGCCGGTGTTTCGAGTGCGGACGCGACTCGGTCGTGAAGTGCGCACGACGGCGAGCCACCCCTTCCTCACACCGGAGGGTTGGCGCCCGCTGGTGGCCCTGAGCCCCGGCGATGTGGTGGCGGTCCCGAGCGGCCTGGCGATTTTCGGCGGCGATTCGCTACCCGATGTCGAGGTGAGCCTCCTCGGGTACCTCACGGGGGCGCCCAGCGGCGTCTCCACGAGCGCTGCGCCGCCCCTGGCGGAGGGCAGCCCCGGCGTGGTCGCCCGTTTGCAGCAGCGGCACCGCCTCGGTGGTGCGGCGGAGGCTCGCCGCGTGCCCGAGGCGGTGTATCGCCTGCCCCGACACCAACTGGCCACCTACTTGAACCGGGTGTTGGCTGCGGCAGCCACGATCGCCCCGCCCAGCGGTCACGACGATGCGGGCCGGCTGCGACTCCCGTTGGCCAGTGCAAGATTGGCACAGGATCTCCAGCACCTTTTCTTGAGATTTGGGATCAACGCCGCCGTGGGCGCGCCGTCGGGTGGGCTGGGCCGTCGTGTCTTGGAGGTAAGCGACGCCGAGGACCTGGCGCGGCTGGCGGGGGAAATCGGGATACTGGGCCAGCAGATCCTTCTCGATGATCTGGTGGCGCGGGCTCGCCTCGCGGCCCGATTGGTGCCCGCAGGTACTGGCGAAACGGGTGCTTTGGCTCTCGAACGGCCCCAAGGTGTGGTCCGGTGGGACGAAATCGTGGCCATTGAGGCAGAGGGGTCCGAGCAGGTCTATGACCTCACCATTCCGGGCCTTCATAACTTTGTGGCGGCTGATGTATTCGTGCACAACACATCCTTTGCGCTCGGCATGGTGGCCCACGCGGCGCTCGAGGCACAGAAGCCGGTGCTGATGTTCTCCCTCGAGATGAGCAACCTGGAACTTTCCCAGCGGCTCATCTGTTCCGAGGCGAGGGTCGATGCCGCCCGGATCCGTAATGGACAGCTCCAAGCCGATGACTGGTCCAAGATTTCTCGGGCCATGGGGCGTCTGGCCGATGCGCCGATCTGGATCGATGACAATCCGCATCTGACCATCATGGAGATTCGGGCGAAGGCCCGGCGCCTGAAGAGTCAGATCGGCAGTCTCGGGATGATCGTGATCGATTACCTCCAGTTGATGAGCGGCCGATCCAATGCGGAGAACCGCCAGGTTGAGGTTTCCGAACTCAGCCGCGGCCTGAAAATCCTCGCTCGCGAACTTGAAACACCGGTAGTGGCACTCAGTCAGTTGTCGCGCGGTCTGGAGATGCGCACGGATAAGCGTCCGATGCTGGCTGACCTGCGGGAATCAGGGAGCATCGAGCAGGACTCCGACGTGGTGATCTTTATCTTTCGGGAGGAGATCTACGACGCCAAGCCCGATAATGCCGGTACGGCCGAGATCATCGTGGCGAAGCATCGCTCGGGGCCCACCGGGGTTGTACAACTGGCGTTCCTGCCCCAGTACACGCTGTTTGCCAATATGGCCAAGGGCTTCGACTGAGCCTTCGGTTCGCGCGCTGGGCCGGGTAGCAACCCGCCCTGGCCCCCGGCGGGCCCAAGATGGCGATCGGTCAGATCGTGTCGGCGAGGCGTTGTGCATCCGCCGGGGACAGCCCCGCGCGTCCGATGAGCCAACAGGCGATCGGGGCCGCCGTGCGCTCTGAGGCGTGGGCGGCCGTGCCGGCGAGGTTGAGCAGGATGTCGATGGTGGTTTGATCCGGGGGTTCGGTGCCCAGGGCGCTGGCGAAGGCGGCGATCCATTGGCTGGCGGTGCGGTCTTCGTTGGGCATGGCCCGACCCTACGCTGGGGGCATGGCGGATGAGCCCAACCGGTTGCGTGTATCGAGCACCCTTGTCGTGCCACTCTCCGAACTCTCGTGGCGCTTCAGTCGCTCCGGTGGCCCCGGGGGGCAGCATGCCAACACCTCCGACACCCGGGCCGAGGTGCGCTTCGACATCGCTGGTTCCCCTTCGCTGGGACCTCGCCAGCGGGCACGTTTGTTGGAGCGCTTCGGTCCTGAGGTCTGGGTGGTGGCCTCCGATGAGCGGTCACAGGCTCGAAATCGTGAGTTGGCCCTCGAACGTCTCGCCACTCGGCTGGCGGATGCCTTGCGGACATCGGCGCCTCGACGGGCCACCAAGCCAAGCAAGGCGAGTGACAGGAAGCGATTGGATGCCAAGCGGCGGCAGTCGAACCGTAAAGCCGAGCGGCGCTCGCCACCGACGGACTGAATCGGCATGGTGCATGACCAATGGCCAGCGTGGGTGACCGCGATGGGTGCTGCACGATCGCGTACCGTCGTCGGGGATGCGATCACGGATGAGGTTTGCGTGGGGCTGGGCAGCGGTGGCTGCCTACGCGACTCTTCTCATCCTGGTGACCGCCGATGCGCTCCACACGCGTCCTCCGGTGGCGCGCCGGGATGCGGCTACCTCGACCGCCGAGCAGTTTGTGGAGGTCTGGGAGCGGAGTCGCATGGGGACGTATGTGGCATCGGGCACCTTTGAGAGAACCAGTTCCATTACTGGTGCCCGGGTGGCCTCGAAGGACGTCGTGGCGCAACTCCCCCCGCGCCGCCTCCACCGGCAACTCGGTGGTGTTGATGGTCGTGATGACGACCGGCCAGTGTTTTGCCCGGTGCCTCCCACGGGGGAGATCGGCCCATCGGTCTGCCGGTTGGGCGAACCCGGAGGCCCTACCTTTCGCGAATCGGTGATCACGGAGATAGCGGCGCTTCGAGCGATGGTTACCGGTCCAGGGGCTCTCTACACGGTTGCGGAGACCTCCACCGGGTGTTTCTCCCTGAAGCAGATTCGGGTGGAACCCCGGGCTCCGTTTGGTATTCGTGCCCGCTTCTGTTTTGATCCCTTCACGGGGGCGCGCTCGGCCAGCCGGGTTGAGTACGGGGAGGGCATCGTAGAGGTGATCGTCGTTACGTCGATCCGCGCCGAGGTGCAGGAGTCGGACCTGCAGCCGTGACTGACTCTGGTCCAGGAAAGGACGGAGGTCACGGCATGGTCACCGGGGCCGGGTGGTCCCAGTGGCGATGCTGTTGGAGGGAGTCGCAACCCCCGCCCCGATTCCCGTTGATGATCGGTGGGGGCGTTATCCACTGATCATCAAGGTCATCGGCCCCTTCGCCACTCAACTTGAGGGGTTTTTACAAAAAAATTTCGACCAGGCGGAAGATCTGTCTTGTCCGCGCAGGTCGGTAACCTGGGGGAGATGCTCGGGGGACCAGA